>DASSGP010000400.1:0-7881 GCA_035693405.1 Rudaea sp.
CCGCGCACGCTGGCACGGCACGTTGATGCTGGTCGGCCAGCCGGCCGAGGAAATCGTCTCCGGTGCGGCCGCGATGATTCGCGATGGTTTGTTCACACGTTTCCCGAAACCCGACTTCGCGCTCGGCATGCACGACGACGCATCGCTGCCGGCCGGCGTGGTTGGTTTCCACTCGGGGTTCTTCCGCGCCGCCTCGACCAGTCTCGACATGACCGTGTATGGCCGTGGCGGCCACGGCGCGTATCCGCAGAGCACGATCGATCCGGTCCTTCTCGCGGCGCGTATCGTTGTCGGCTTGCAGACGATCGTGTCGCGCGAGAACAACCCGGCCGATCCCGCCGTAATCACCGTCGGCAGCATCCACGGCGGCAGCGCCTGGAACATCATTCCCGACACGGTGAAGCTCCAGCTCACGGTGCGTTCGCTCGATCCGAAGGTGCAGCAACGGTTGCTGAGCGCGATCGAACGCCAGGCAAACGGTGAGGCGCAGGCCGCGAATGCGCCGAAGCAACCGCTGATCGAGACCAAATCCAGCACCGGGACCGTGTACAACGACCCGGCGCTGACGCAACGCGCAGTCGCAGCCACACGCGCCGCATTGGGCACGGACAAGGTCGCCGAGATGCCCGCGCTGATGGGATCGGAAGACTTCTCGCAGTTCGGACTCGCCGGCGTTACCGCGGTGCTGCTGCACGTCGGCGCCGTCGACGCGGCGAAGCTCGAGGAATCGCACAAGACCGGCGTGCCGGTTCCCGGTGTGCACTCGCCACTGTGGGCGCCAGTGCGCGAACCGACGATCAAGGCGGCGATCGGCGCGGAGACGGCGATACTGACGGACTTGATGAAGGGCGCCTAGACGTCGAAATTGCCAAATGTCGCAGTTCACAAGCCCGAGGCACAAGCTGCCAGCTATCCATGCAAACGGCTGCGATGCCGAACGAGAATGCTGGCGGTCGGGGCGGGCTACGACGGCCAAAGAAGGCGGATGTCCTGCTCCCTGACTACGACATCCGCACTGCCCTGCCCGCCTGAGGCTTCTGGCGCCCGAGGCCAAGGACCCACTGCTTGCTGCAATTGGGCCTGATCGCAACTCACGACGCCCTTGGCGACGACATATTGGCTTCCGTCTGCCGTGCGAAACGCAATATGAACGATGTCGCCGGAACTAAATCCACCGGCGCAGTAGAGTACGTCTGTGACCTTGATCGTGGCCGGCTTCCTGCGCAGCGCCCTGCCGGCATCGTTGCCGATGACAATCGTTCCGCGCATTTCAGCAAGCATCACGTCGTGGCTGCGAGATCGCGACGGCGCCCGGATGTCGGCGCCGCCGCATCGAACGACTGCTAGTCGTGCGCCGCGCGGACCGCGGGGGCAAGATTTGCGACTGCGGCGTCACGCGAACCGAGCGGAGCAAGTCCGAAACGGTTTTCGATCGTCGCGATTGCCGACGTCGTGTCGTATTGCGTGTGGTCGACGGTCGAGCGCTCGAAGTGGCGCGACAGCACGAGCGCCGGAATTCGCGTGCCCGGTCCCCAGACGTCGTGCGGGCCGGTCTGCGCGCCTTGCCCCGGCGGCGGCACGTGGTCCCAGGTTCCACCGAACTCATCGTAGGTAACGAGCACCAGCGTGTCCTCGCCGTCCGGACCGTCGAAAATCGCCTGGAGCAGTTCGACCAAGTGCTGGCTGCCCTGGGCCACCGATGCGTAACCCGGATGCTCGTTCTCCTCGCCGATCGGCTTGATGAAGCTGACCGGCTTCAGCGTCCCGGCCTGAGCGGCCGCGATGAATTCCGCCTCGTCGCGCAGATGCGCCGCGCGCGCTGCCGTTCCAGGGGCGAACTGGGCCAAGTAGTTCAGCGCCTGATGGTGGAACTGGAAGAGATTGTCGGGACATAACGGCCACACCGCCTTCGGATTCGCCTGGGCGTCCGGACACGGCGCTGTGCTCGAAGTTGTCGGCGGCAGCGGCTCGGAACCGTTGGTCCAGCCGGGCGCCCCGATGTCGCCGTCTGCATTCGACCAGCCGCCGGAGTACCAGGCCCAGTCGACGTGCGCCTGGGTCAGGCGATCCCCGATCGTTGCGTGGGTCAATGCCGGCAGGCGTCTCGCGTCGGCCGTCCCCGGTGAATACGGCTGATACCACGGCTGGATCGTGTTTACCGCGTAGTCGCCGCAGGTCACTCCGGCAGGCGTTGCCGGACGCCCCGCCGGCGGCGAGCACGATGCGGTCAGCGGCATGTCCTTTGCGCTGGTTCCGAGCGGCGAGGCATAGAGCGGATAGCTGGTCGGCATTCCGTTCGCGTCAACGACGGAGTGGAAGTCATTGCCCGACGCATCGTTCAACGCGTTTGCAAATTGCGGCGTGCGCGCGGCAACCAGCCACTGGTGGTTGAGAAACGAGCCGCCGAACGCCGACTGGAAGAATGCGTCGAGCACCACGTAGTTTGGCGCATCGCCGCCGTGCAGGTACGCGTACACGGGCAGTTGGGTCGTGTCGTAATGCCCCATCGACAGGCCGATCGCATCGCTGCCGGTGACGTAGCGGTTCTGCTGGCCGTGATCGATCTGATATTGCTCCTGGTAATAGCGATGCACGAGATCGCGAGTCAGACTCTCCTGCGGGATGTAGCCATCGATCGCGAACGGCGCATTGGCGAAATGGCTGTCGAACGCCGGGGTCACGGTGGCGTCATGGCACGCCATGCTGAGCGGCGGCACGGTGAGATTCGGATCGTTCTGCTGCAGGCAAGCATAAAGCGTACCCGCAGAGGAGACCTGCAGCGTGTGCGCGGGATCGGCATTCGCGAGGCCGTCGACCTGCTCACCGTTTACCGGCTCCCAGTGGCCGTACAGATTGTCGAAGCTGTGGTTCTCCTGATAAATGACGACGATGTGCTTCGCCCACATCAGCGCGGCACGATCACGCGCAGCGTCATTCCTTGCTATGGCAGAAGTCGCGCACAGCGCGAGCGCGCAGGCGACGGTTGCGGCCAGTGGGCGGCGGTTGAGAAGCAAATGGGTCATGGCGAACTCCAGCGGTTGGCAATGCGCGGGAGGGGAATTGTTGTGTGAGACCATGTCGACCATGTGACCTGCGCGTCGCACGCACATGACAGCAGCGAACCGATCCTCCCCTTTGCAGGCGGTCCAGACTTCGGGCCAGCCGCCGCATCCTTTCGGTCCCCTCAATCGTTGTCAGCTTTGGAGCCACGAACGGCCCGATCCTGGAGGTATCCATGCAAGCTTTGGTTGGACAACGCGCCATCGTCACCGGCGGCAGCAGCGGCCTCGGCCTTGGCATTGTCGAGGCGCTCGTGGAACGCGAGGCGCAAGTCACGGTCGTCGCGCGCGATGGCGTGCGCCTTTCGGAACTGGAACGTCGTCTCGGCGTCGCGGTCGTTGCCGGCGATGTCACCGAACGCGCACTGGCCCACAGGCTGCTGCACGGCGTGCGGCCGAACGTGCTGATCCTCAACGCCGGCGCGCCGCTCGTCATGGCGCCGCTGCATGAGCAGACCTGGGAGACCTTTACTGCAACGTGGAACAGCGACGTCAAGGCCGGGCTGCACTGGATTCAGGAGGCGATTGCGCTGCCGCTGCCGCGCGGCAGCCGCGTGTTGATCGCATCGAGCGGCGCGGCGGTCGGGGGCTCGCCGCTGTCCGGCGGCTACGCCGGTGCCAAGCGCATGCTTTGGTTCATGGCGCAGTATGCAAACGCTGTCGCAGACAAGCTCGGTCTGGGCATCCGCTTTCAGGCGCTGGTGCCGTTGCAGATGAGCGGCGAGACCGAGCGCGGCCGGCACGCCGCCGAGGCGTATGCGCGCTGGAACGGCATCACCACCGAAGCGTTCCTGGCCAGGTTCGGGCGGCAGATGTCGCCGCGGGACTTCGGCGAACATGTCGCGACGCTGCTGACGCAGCCGGAATACGAAGGCGGCACGGTGTTCGCCTTCAAGGGCGACACCGGCATCACCTCGCTCGATAAGATAGCCGCATGACGCAACTCGAATCCCTGGTCGAAAGCCGCCGGCAATTCCTCGCGCTGGTCGCGGACCTGCGCCCGGAACTGCATCGCTACTGCGCGCGCATGACCGGTTCGATCGCCGACGGCGAGGATGTCGTGCAGGAAACACTCGCGCGTGCCTACTATGCGCTGCCGGAGTTTCCCGATACGCCGGAATTGCGACCGTGGTTGTTCCGCATCGCTCACAACCGCGCGCTCGATTTTCTGCGCCGCTACGAGCATCGGATGGGCCAGTCCATGGATGCGGCGCCGGACATCGCGGGCGACGACGCCGAGGATCCCGAAGACGCACTCGCCCGCGAGCACGCGATGCACGCGGCCGTATCGCGCTTCGTCGAGCTGGCGCCGGCGCAGCGCAGCTGCGTGATCCTCAAGGACGTGCTCGGCCACTCGCTCGACGAGATTGCGGCGTTGCTCGAACTCAGCGTGGCCGCGGTCAAGGCGGCGCTGCATCGCGGTCGCGTGCGGCTGCGCGATGAATTGGCAAACGTCGCGGAAATCGCCGCCCGTCCGGCGTCGCCGGTCGTCGCCCGCTATGCGGCACTGTTCAATGCGCGCGACTGGGATGGCGTGCGCGCGATGCTCGCCGATGACGTGCGGCTGGATCTGGTCCAGCGTTCACAACGCGCAGGGCGCCGCGAGGTCGGTGTCTATTTCACGAACTACGACCACGTGTCCGATTGGCGGCTACGGCCGGCGTGGCTCGAAGACCGGGAAGTTCTCGCCGTCTATCGCGAGCCGGGCGATGCGCGACCCGGCTATTTCATCGAGCTGACGCTGGTCGATGATCGCGTTTCGGTGATCCGGGATTTCCGCTATGTTTCGTATGTGGCGCACGAGGCAGTGTTTGAGTTTGGCTAGCGAACCGCTCAGACCACTCGCACTCAGCGAATCCTGGCCAATTTTCTTTCCTTGTTCTGCTGCAAACGGAGAGGCAAAAAAGCGTCGGCGCGTCGAGTGCGGATCAGGATTCTCCGCAATCCAGATCACTTCCGCTTTGCCTTTGTCCCTGTCGCCTTCTTGGCCGTCGGCTTTCCCATCTTTGCTGGCTTTGCCGTCTTTGCTGCCTTTGGCGGCAGCGTAAGCACGAACGTCAGCGCCATCTTGATCCAGGCGCGCACCGCCGCATCGGTGGTCGCCGGAGGGTCGACACGGACGTAGCCCTCCATAACGCGGTCCCGCATTACCATCGGACGCGCGCCGGGCCGCGTCAATGCGGCCCGTTGCTGGTCCTTGCCGACGCGTACGAGCAGGCCCCGTCTCGATGCCGCGACGATCATGTTGCCGTTCAACATGAATCCGATTCCGCCGAACATCTTGATTTCATGAACGGCGCCGGCACCGGCGAGCGCCGCTCGCACGCTGGTGGCAAGGTCCTCGTCAAAGCTCATGGCCGGCTCCGATCGGATGCATGGATTTTAACCGGCGCTTGCGCACGGAAACGAAGCCGTGCTCAACCTGATTTCGTCTTGCGCACAGCCTGCTTGCGCTTCACCGCGCGGGCCTGGCCCGCGTTCTGGACGCAATGCGCGTTCAGTATCGCGGGGAGCAATCCCGGAAAACGTTGCTCGATCTCCTTGCAGCGGCTGGTGTTGCGCATCTCCACGCCGTGCCGTTCGCTGCGGACGAGGCCAGCCTCGCGCAGTGCCCTGAAGTGTTGTGAAAGCGTGGATTTGGGAATGCTGCGATCGCTGACCTGAAGGAAGTTCGAACACATCGTGGCGCTGCCGGAGCCGGCGAGCTCGGCGTAGATCGCGACGCGCACGGGATCGGACAAGACATGCAGGATGCCTTCGACACTGATGTCTTCGATCGCTGGATGCATAAGGGGTCTCATCAATTTCATGATACCAGCCCTTGACAAATGGTTCTATAGTTCATAAGTTACGAACTACGGAATTATTAGACTTCCGCACCCCTCCCTCCATCAGGAATTGTCATGAGCAAGCTAAAAGGCAAAGTCGCACTCGTTACCGGCGCATCCAAGGGCATTGGCGCGGCCATCGCCAAGTCGCTGGCCGCCGAAGGCGCGTCGGTCGTGGTCAATTACGCGTCCAGCAAGGCCGGCGCCGACGCCGTCGTAGCCGAAATCGCCAAGGCCGGAGGCAAGGCAGTCGCCGTGCGCGGTGACGTTTCCAAGTCCGCGGACGCGCAAGGCATCGTCGACGCGGCAATCAAGCAATTCGGCCGGCTAGATGTGCTCGTGAATAATTCGGGCGTCTACGGATTCGCGCCGCTCGAAAGCGTCACGGAAGAAGACTTCCACCGGCATTTCAACGTAAACGTTCTCGGCCTGCTGTTGACGACGCAGGCGGCGCTGAAGCACCTGGGCGAAGGGTCGAGCATCATCAACATCGGGTCCGTCGTCACGCGCATCACGCCTCCGGGAAGCGCGGTGTACACCGGCACCAAGGGCGCGGTGGACGCAATCACCGGCGTGCTGTCGCGCGAACTCGGTGCGCGCAAGATTCGCGTCAACGCGCTGAACCCGGGCATGGTCGAAACCGAAGGCACGCACTCGGCCGGTTTCATCGGCTCGGAATTCGAAGCCGGAACCGTCGCACAAACGCCTCTCGGCCGTATCGGCCAACCCAATGACATCGCGTCGATCGCCGTGTTCCTGGCTTCGAACGATTCCGAATGGCTGACCGGCGAGCACCTGCTGGCTGGCGGCGGCGTGCGCTGACGGGCACAGTACCTGGAAGGGCGACAGGCGTATCCGGGCCTGCGCCCTTTCTGCAAGTTTGCAGAACGTCCGCTATCGCATCAGTTTGAAACTGGGTCGACGGTGTGAGCGTCGTAATCGCCCGGTTGCACGCGGCTCAGTGCTGGCAGCGCAGCGGGCCGCCGGAACCGAGCGATTGGCTGGCGTAGGTGATCACGATGTTGGCACGGACTGGCGCAGGCCCGGCCGCCTTCACCGTCGTCGCCATCAACGCGGTCGCGAGCAGCAGCACTGCGCAGAAGAATCGAATGTATAAGGCGTTCATCGTCATTTCCGATTGGTCGGGCATGTCGCCAGTCATCGTCGGTCCTTTGTTCATAGATTCAGGATTTCAGCCCGCGGATTACCCGCAGCCGGGTCGGCGGCCGGGTAATTCTTCGTGGCGTTGCTGTCAGGGAAGGTGCTGATGCACCTGCGACCGTCCGGCCAGGGCCGGGACGCGGTGTTGAGGTGCAGAACGCAGATTGGGCATGATTCACGCCATGCGCAGTCCGGGCGCAACTGGCTGGCCGACGAACAGCGTCAGAACGCCTTGGTGCGCGCGACAGTTCCAAGCAGTCAATGCCGGAAAATGCTCCTGCATTTCCGGCATACCGGCCATCCATGGCCATAAAAAATACCCGCCATTGCGGCGGGTATTGGTTTCCAATCACTCAGCGCAAGTTCGGACGCTCGCGATGTGTGCAGACTTCCATGGCCTTCGAGGGCCGCTCCCGGCCATCCATGGCCTTCGCGGCACTCGGGCTCCTGCCCGTCGCACTTGGGCTCCTGCCCGGCGGCCTTTCCCGGCCATCCATGGCCTCCGAGGCACTTGGGCTCCTGCCCGGCGGCCTTTCCCGGCCGTCCATGGCCTCCGAGGCACTTGGGCTCCTGCCCGGCGGCCTCTCCCGGCCATCCATGGCCTCCGAGGCACTTGGGCTCCTGCCCGGCGTCAGTGCCAGCGACGGTCGACGGTGAATTCAGCCGCACAACCCTGATTGACCCAGACGCCCGCGCGGTTCGCGCCCCAGTTGCGTCCTTCGACGCAGGCGCTGTTGGACATCTGTCGCGCAACGGTTACTCGTCCGGCTCCACCAAGATCGACCGCACAGAACCGGTACTCGAAGTTCTGGCTCGCGCAGGCGACGTTGAAG
>DASSGP010000401.1:0-5792 GCA_035693405.1 Rudaea sp.
CTTGCCGGAATTGAGGTACTCGATCGCCGGCGCATCGGCGGCGCGCGCCGGATCACCGCCAGCTACGGCCGCCATCGCGGCGCACAGCAACGAAATCGACTTCATCGGTTACTCCTGCCTGTGAAGGGGTCTGGTGTTTTACATCATCGAAGCGGTGCGCGTCATCTACTTGCGCGTCACCTATTGATGCTGGCGCTGAAGCGCCGTGAGCACCTCGATCGCGGCACGCGCCGACTCGACCGGCACGAACAGGTGGTCATGACGTGCCGCCGCGATGATGTTGCAGCTGATGTTCGCGCGCGTCAGCGCGTCGGCAACGGCCGCCGTCAAGCCGACCGCCTGCAGGTCCGAATGCACGGTCAGCGTGATCCATGCGGCGCGAAACAGCACGTGCAGGCCGGCCAGCAGCGCGCGTTCCTCCTCGATCACGACCGTCAGGTCCTCGTGCTCGCGAAACGTCGCGAGCGGTTCGAGCGCGCTGCTGTCGGCGTCATGCGGCAGCGACGCGAATACGAATATGCCGTCGTTCAGCACCGGTCGCAGAGTGCGCAACAGTTCGGCGAGATCGCTGACTGGCTTGTTCATGGCGGCGTTCCCGCCGGCAATCTTTCGTCAGCGTCCACGGGTGAGACTGCCGACGGCGCTCCGACGCCACCGTCCGGTGGCGGAAAGCGATCGCGAAACGTGAACGCCTCACTGGTCGCACCGCGCTCGGCGATCAACTTCAACTTTTCCTTGGCCTCTTCAATCGTGGGCAGGCGCGATGCCGGTATCCACCACAGAACGAACGACGGCGCTTGTGCCGGCTCGAACCATTCGCGCCGCGCACGCAGCGGACCGGAGTGGGCGCTGCGATACGTGTAGGCGTGCAGGGCGTCGATGTCTTCCCAGACCGACATGTTGAAAAGCAGCAGCGGATCGTCGAACGCCTGGATATCGGTCGCATTTCCGGCGGCTGTCTGCAATCGCCAGACGAAACCGGGGCTGGCATCGGCAAGCGCGTTGATCGCGTCGAGTTGCGCGCGAAAATTATCCATCGACGGATGCCCGATCGGCACCCTCATGCGCGCAAAATTTGCCTGCGCGAGATGCCAGTTTCTGTCGGAACCCATTGCGCCTCCGCAGATTGCCATTTTGCCGAAGCTTACGGCGGCACGCATCGCGCCGCGGCTGCCGCAAGTCACGTCACACGGGCGCAACCGCGCTGCTTACGCTCGGGGCGATCGACAAGGATCGCCGCATCTTGTTCACGCGTTGACTGCCGAATCCTACGGCGCTGCCCACGACCAGCCGACGATGCGCCAGCCGGCCGGACCCTTCTGCAATGCCAGCGCCATCATCGCGTTCGTCTCCTTCTTCGCCTTGCCCTTTTGCTTGAATGTGTAGTTCGCCGGAACGACGACATAGGCGTGATCGCCGGTGACATCGACATGCCGCGGCTTGCCGAGTGTCACGACGCTGTCGGTGATGCCTTCCTTCTTGGCGTTGCTCTCGAAGTCGCTTGCCCATTTCGCGCACGCGCCTGCGCCGTGCCATTCATGCGGCGGAAATTCGTCGATGATCGACGTCTGTTCGGCACAGGCGGCGAGCGCCGACTTTACGTCGCCCTTGTTGAAGCCGTCGATGAACTGGTGCACCGGCGCCATCGCGTCGGTCTGCTCGGTTGCAAGGGCGGGGCCGGCGGCGAAAATGCCCACCACGGCTGCGATCAGGAGTCTGTACATGTGTGCTCCCCTTGTGAGTTGCGTGGATGAAATGTCGCTGTCGCACGATGCGGCGACACACCCGCAGGCGCGATGGTAGCGCTCCTGCATCTACAAACTGCTCGCGGGCCAAAACGTTACAGTCCACCAGTCACAGCCCGTGCGCCTAATCCCGCCACGCCGGGAACGCAGGCAGTTGGCGGTAGAAGTCGAAGTCGTGGTTCGGCCACAGGTCGGCATTCTCGGCCGCGGCGAGCGCGTTGAGCCGGCGAATGCTTGCCAACGCAAGCGCTTCGTTGTCTTCCCAGCAATAGCCCGGCGCGACTTCATCGGTGAGGTTTTCGCTCAGATCGGCCGCGTCGCCGCACAGGATCACCGGCCTGCCTTTTGGCAGCTCGATGAACAGCGACATGTGCCCGGCCGTGTGTCCCGGAGTCGCTATCGCCTGAATGCCCGGCGCGACCTGATATTCGCCGTCGCGCACCTGCCATGTGTCCGCCGCGGCAAGCTCGTCGTCGAACACGCCGCCGTCCAGCCGCATGCGTGCAGCCGCCAATTCGTCGCGCTGGACGTGGATCTCGCAACCCGGAACGTCGCACAGGCCGCCGACGTGATCGTAGTGCAGGTGGCCGATGAAGACGGCATCGATATCCTTCGTCGTCAGTTCCAGCCGTTCGAGATAACGCGGGATGCGCTGGTCATCGGACATCCGCGGCGGCTCTATCTGCGGCCGTTTTGGATCGAAGAATTTCGCGCGCAGCACCGGATCGGCAACCTTCGCGTAGTCGCAGCCGGCGTCGTAAAGGATCCGTCCATTCGGCGTCTCGATCAGATAAGCGAGGATCGGCGCATCGATGAATTGGCCATGCCCGCGGTTTCGCGTCGACACGACTTTCTCGTAACGCTGTGTGCCGGTAAGCAAGGGCCAGAGGCGAATGGCGCGGGACATGTCGGAATCGATTTCGTATCTCGTGGCGGCGTGGCTTCCCTCAGAGCGCGCGTCCATTGAAGTGCTGAACCTTCAATCCCGGCAAATCGACGCCTTCAAGGCAGCGCACGTTGATTGCCGCCGTTTCCTGCCCGGTCGGCGCGACGCCTTCGCCAAACGGATGAATGCCGCACACCGGGCAAAAATAGTGTTTGATCGCGTGCTTGTTGAACGTGTAGGTGCTCATGTTTTCCCGCGGCGTGAGCAACGTCACTGCCTGGCGCGGAACGAACCACATCAAAATGCCCTTGCGCTGACACATCGAACAATTGCACGACGTGACTTGCGGAATCTCGCCCTCGACCTCGAAGGCAATCCGGCCGCAGTGGCAACTTCCGTGGTACTTCATCGACGTTACTCCTTCTGAAAGATTTTTGGCAGCGAATTGACGCGCAACGCGGCCCGTGTCATCCGATGCTGCAAGGGCGACTGTGCAGCGAGGCTATCCTCGCGGAATGATGTTTATCGCCTGGATCCGCTTGCGATACTTGCTCATCAACAGATGGACGAAGTCGCCGATGATGAGGCTCGGCTTGCCCTGGCCGCGCGTGATGACGCGCGCCAACAGCAGGTTGGTGTTTGCGTCCCACTCCAGGTTGATTGCGCCGCGCCGGTCCGGTTCGGTGCTGTGAACTTTCGTCCAGCCGCGCGAACGACCGCTGCGTTTCTGCTCCGAGACCCGGAGTAGATTCCGGTCGAGGCGGGAGTTCTTGGCAATCGCGTCGCGCAAACTCGGACCCCGAGTGCAAACTACCTGGACGAGAATCTGCATGAGTTGCCTCCTCGATAGGCCTGACGCAGGAGTCGACGGATATTCGTCGCGAATCTTCGCAGCGCACGGAACGAATAGTCAGGCAAAACTCTCGCCCGATCAATCGGCCCGATCATGGAATCCGGTCGAATGAATGTCAGTCGCTATCGACGAACACCGTCTGCGCGCCATCCTTTTCGCAGGTAAGGTTGACGGTCCGGCCGATCGCCCGCGTTCGATGGACCGTACCTGCCGGGATGACAACGCTTTGCCATTCGGCAAGTTCGAGACGACGTCCGCCCTCGAGGTCGATTTGCAGCATTCCCGCCACGACCAGGAACAGCTCGTCTGAATCCGGATGGTGATGCCAGCGATACTCCCCTTCGAACACCGCCAGGCGCACGCAGTCGTCGTTGACATCGACCAGAACCTCGTTGCGATACGACTCGGTTACGGCCGCCTGTTCTGCGCGAATGTCGACGACAGTCAATGCCGGATAGCGCGCGGTCTGCGCAGAATACTCTTGTGCGGAAGGAAACTCGGATTTCATGCGACTGCTCCAGCATCAGGCCTGCGTCGACGTCTTTTGCCCAATCCACAAACGATTCCCGTCCGGGTCATCGAAGCGGAATTCGGTCATTCCGTAAAAGGTGACTTCCAGATCCGGCACCGCCAGGCCATTCGCCCGCACTTGTTCGTGGAATCCGGAGATATCGTCCGGATACAGATAGAGGACCCCGGGCCGCGGAATCCCCGGATGCACGTTGATCGATTCGTCCAGCATGATCCGGCACTCGCCAAAGCACAGCATCGCCCAGCGCCAGCCGTCGTTTCTCTGTTCGACGCTGAAGCCGAGCTTTTGATAGAACTCCACGCTCGCCGGCATGCTTGTTACCGGCAGCATCGGAATCAGGCGGTTCATTTTCATGGCATGGACTCACGCCCTGGTTGGACAGCTGACGCGTCGGAGCGGTTCCAGTGCGCCAAGAGCTTGCCACCACGACCCATCACGATCGCGTTGAGCGCGATGTCGCGTCCGGGCGCGACGATTCTGCAACAGGACGCCACGGAGCAACGAACTCGTGCCATGAAAGCAGTCGCGAGCGAGCAACGACGCGCAGCCAAAGGACTCCATACACAACTGCAAAGAGTCCGACCGGCAAGAGTACCCACTGGCTGCGCGAGAGCCCAACAACAATTGCGACGACGCCAGCACCCAGCCAGACCAGCGCGAGAAGCAACGCGGTCAATCGGCTCGGGCGACTCAGTCTTCTTCTACCTTGCATGCGGGTCTGACACTCGAGTGAACGCGCCGCGCGGGGCGCAAGCTGATTGTACTGACACGTCGGAGTTGAACGAACAGTCAGACGCCGTGGCCAAATGCGTCATGGCCGCAGCACGCTGCCGCACAACTCGACGAATGTGCTGCCTTGAAAGCGGGCACCGAGCGTGTGTTCCTCGTCCCATGCCGTCGTATAGCCAAGCTCGGTCGTGAGGGACCCGCCAAGCGGAGCAACGCAGATGTACTCCAGAGAAACATGCTGCCAGACCTCAGCGGGCAAAGCGATGCGGGGCAGAGATTCATCTGTCGCCGGGATCCCGCCCGTAGCCAGTAGCTCAGCGTAGGGCTCGTAGTGCTCGAACAACGCGGTTTCAATCGCGCGGCGCCACACGACGAATTGACTCGGCACCTCGCGGGCGACAGCCAGAGCTGCCGGGTCAGGGGCCGTGCGCGTACCTGCCAAGGCCAGTGGCGTCGAACCGGAATCCAGATGGATCGTGCCGCGCCAGAGGCCGCGGGAACGAACCAGCTCGCCCAGAGTTGAATCGGAGAAGGACGCCGACTTGAACAGTCCGAACATTGAACCTCCGAAAGTCGCCTGTATCGCGAGCCCAAGCGGCCACTGTCCGCTATGCGCATGGTGTCACCGAAATCGATCTGCAACGGTACGCCTTCGTGGATCGCGATCCGGTACTCCTGCGAACCTCTCCGCTTCGACACGCTGCTTCATGTCGACATAGGCGGCGTGGATGAGCTTCCGCAAAGCCGCATCGTTGACCTGCTGACCGGGCCTGAGCTTTACGTGGCGCATGAACTTGCCGGTGCCTTCGAGCAGGCGATCCGGATCGGCAAGTTCGGCGCCGCGAAAAAATCCGACATTGACGTGAGCCCTGAAGGCGTTGGCGTAGGCGAATGCCGCGTCATCCACACAGGCGGTTGGATGGCCGTCATGCAACAGCTCCCTGACATCGTCTCCACAGCTGCGCATGAGCTCGAACCATCTCTGCGCGATGTCCCCCAATTCACCCGCATGCGCGCGCATCCATGCCCCGATGGCTGGATCGTGCT
>DASSGP010000402.1:0-8023 GCA_035693405.1 Rudaea sp.
AACTCGGAACGGTGACGCCGGACCAGGCCTGCGCGCATCCGAACTGGCGCATGGGCCGCAAGATTTCGGTCGACTCGGCCACGCTGATGAACAAGGGCCTGGAAGTCATCGAGGCGCATTGGCTGTTTGGCGCGAGCGCGCCGCAGATCGACGTCGTCGTGCACCCGCAAAGCATCGTGCACTCGCTGGTGGAATACGCGGACGGTTCGGTGCTCGCGCAGCTCGGCAACCCGGACATGCGCACGGCGCTGGCGCATGCACTGGCCTGGCCGGATCGGGTCGAGTCCGGCGTCGCGCCGCTGGACCTGCTGGCCATCGGCCAGCTGAACTTCGAAGCGCCGGACCGGCAGACGTTTCGCTGCCTCGACCTCGCCTACCAGGCGCTCGCCGCAGGCGGCACGGCGCCGACGACGCTCAATGCCGCCAACGAGGTCGCAGTGGCCGCCTTCCTCGACGGCACGCTGCCGTTCCTTGCAATCTCCGAGCTGATCGAGGCGACGCTGGATTTCCTGCCGGCGGCCCCGGCGAGCGATCTGGAAGCCCTGGTTTACGCCGATTTAACCGCGCGCCGCGAGGCGCAACGTATCATGCAGCGCAGCTTCTGCTAGGACGGACTCCGGGAACGAAGCCCTCTGCCGCCTGAACACCGGTTCAGCCGGTGGAAGGATCGCGGCGGAAAGCGTTTATACTGCGCGCGCCCGAACAAGTCCGTGTAATGGCGCTGTTGAGCCCCCATTTGAAGTAGCAGAGGCCCTCCGGGCGAGACAGGGCGAGTATCGAATCAAGGCAGGACGGTTAGATGAGCGAGTTTTTCGGTTCCGCCTGGTGGCTGCTGGTCACCCTGGGAATCCTGGTCACATTTCACGAGTTCGGCCACTATTGGGTAGCGCGGCGCTGCGGCGTCAAGGTGTTGCGCTTCTCCGTGGGCTTCGGCAAGGCATTGTGGTCGCGTCACGGCCGCGACGGAACCGAATACGCGATCGGCGCGATTCCGCTCGGCGGATACGTCAAGTTCCTCGACGCGCGCGAAGCCGATAACCCTGAACTGGTGAAGAATCAGCCCGGCGAATATTCGTCGGCGCCGGTCTGGCAGCGCATGGCGATTGCCGCGGCCGGTCCGGCGTTCAACATTGCGTTCACCGTTTTCGCATTCTGGGCGATGTTCGTCATCGGCCGCCCGGACCTGCAGCCGGTCATCGGCACGCCGCATGGCTTGGCGGCGGAAGCGGGCTTCAAATCGGGCGACCGGCTGACCGCCGTCGGCGGTGAAAGCGTCGGCTCGTGGAGCAATGCGATGATGGGCGTCGCGCAATCGGCGATGTTGCATCAGGACGTCGCGATCGACGTGATCGACGCTCAGGGCAACGCCGTTACGCGCCGGCTTCGACTCGCAAGCCTGCCGTCGGCGGCTTCCGACAACGACAAGACGTTCGATGCGATCGGCCTGCAGTTGCAGCCGCCGGCCGCTGTTGCCGGCACGGTCGTCGCTGATTCACCGGCGGCGCACGCCGGCGTGCTTGCCGGCGACCGGATTGTCCGTATCAACGATGTGCCGATCGCCAATTGGGAAGACCTGACGCGCACGGTCGGCGAGCAGGCGGCGAAAAATCCGCAATTGCACGTGGTCGTGCAGCGCGGTACCAGCAATGTCCCTCTCGACCTGAAGGCGAAGCAGAATACCGAAGAGGGCAAGTCGCGCTGGATGATCGGCATCGGCGGCCAGGGCCGCGGTTACGATGCGATCGAGCAGTACGGCCCGCTGCAGGCGATTCCGGCCGCGTTTCGCGAGACCTGGAAGACGACGCGCAATACGCTCG
Source organism: Rudaea sp. (assembly GCA_035693405.1). Taxonomy (GTDB): domain Bacteria; phylum Pseudomonadota; class Gammaproteobacteria; order Xanthomonadales; family Rhodanobacteraceae; genus Rudaea. The sequence continues at coordinate 1,818 of DASSGP010000402.1, forward strand.
GCATGATCGGCAGCATGCTGTCCGGCCAGGCGTCGACCAAGAACCTGTCGAGCGTCATCACGATCGCCCAGGTCGCCAACGCCTCGGCGAACCAGGGTCTGGCGTGGTTCCTTTCGTTCCTGGCGGTGATCTCCCTCAGCCTGGGCATATTGAATCTGCTGCCGATCCCGATTCTGGATGGCGGACACCTGGTGTATTACCTTATCGAGTGGATCAAGGGCAGCCCGCTCAGCGAGCGCGCGCTTGTCGCCGGCCAGTACGTCGGACTCGCGCTGCTGGTGACTTTGATGAGCCTGGCGTTTTACAACGATATCGTTCGTATCGTCGCTTCGTAGCGGCGACGGCTGCATGATGGCCCCTGCCGCCGGTGCATCCGGCGGCGAGGGAAAGCAACAAACAATTAGAATCCCATGTCGCCGCGGCTCGAACCAGCGCGGAAGATCTAGCAAACCACCCGATTTCTGGAAGTGACGATGAAGCGTATCGCCGCCCTATTATTGCTCGCCAGCCTTGCTGCCAAGGCTTTCGCGCTCGATCCATTCGTCGCGTCCGACATCCGCATCGACGGCCTGCAGCGCATCTCGGCCGGCACGGTGTTCACCTATCTGCCGGTGGAAAAAGGCGATACCGTAACCAGCGAGCGCGTGCAACAGGCCGTGCGCGCGTTGTACAAGACCGGATTCTTCACCGACGTGGCGATCGCGCGCCAGGGCTACATCCTGGTGATCACGGTCAAGGAACGTCCGGCAATCTCGAAGATCCAGCTGAAGGGCAACAAGGACCTCAAATCCGAGGACCTGCTCAAGGGCCTGAAGGACATCGGCCTGGCCGAGGGCGAACCGTTCGACCGACTTTCGCTCGACCGCGTCACCCAGGAATTGACGCGTCAGTACTACAACCGCGGCAAGTACAACGTCTCGATCAAGCCCAAGGTGATTCCGCTCGACCGCAACCGCGTCGAGTTGTCGATCGTCATTGCCGAAGGCAAGGTCGCGACGATCAAGCACATCAACATCACCGGCAACCACACGTTCACGACCGACGAAATCAAGGGCGAATTCGAATCGAGCACGTCGAACTGGACGTCCTGGTACTCGAAGGACGACCAGTACTCGCGCGAAAAGCTGGCCGGCGACCTGGAAAAACTCAACTCGTACTACCTCGACCGCGGCCACGTCGATTTCAGCATCGACTCGACCCAGGTCACGATCAGCCCCGACAAGCGCGAGATGTACCTGACCGCAAACGTCACCGAGGGCGAGGTGTACACGGTTGCCGACATCAAGCTCAGCGGCGAGCTCGTGCTGGCCGAAGAGGACATGCACAACCTGATCACGATCAAGCCCGGCGAAATCTTTTCGCGCAAGAAGATCGTGAAGTCGCAGGAAGCGATGATCGCCGTGCTCGCGAACATCGGCTACGCGTTCGCACAGGTCACGCCGGTTCCCAGCGTTGACAAGGAAAAGCGCGTCGCCTCGGTCACGTTCTTCGTCAATCCCGGCAAGCGTGTCTACGTGCGCAAGATCACGTTCAAGGGCAACGCCAGCACCGAGGACGAAGTGTTGCGCCGCGAAATGCGCCAGCTCGAAGGCGCCTGGTACTCGCAGGCGGCGATCGACCGTTCCAAGATCCGCCTGCAGCGCCTGGGCTTCTTCAAGAAGGTCGAGGTCACGACGCCGCGCGTCCCCGGCACGGACGATCAGATCGACGTCAACATCACCGTCGAGGAAACATCGGCCGGCAGCTTCACCTTCGGCCTCGGCTATTCGCAGGTGGAAAAGCTGATCGCGAGCATTTCGGTGTCCGAAAACAACTTCCTCGGCACCGGCGACCAGGCATCGGCGACGATTTCCAAGAGCTATTACCTCACGCGCTACGCAATGTCGTATTTCCAGCCGTACCTGACGCCCGACGGCATCGGTCTTGGCTATACGGCCAGCTACAGCAAGCTCGACCAGGCGCAGGCGAACATCGCGAACTATCTGAACAACACCGCGGCGTTCTCGACCTTCGTGGCGCTGCCGATGACCGAGACCGACTCACTGAACGTGAACCTCGGCATCAGCAAGACCAAGATCATCACCTACTCGCTGGTGCCGCTCCCGGAACTGGATTCCAGCGGCAATGTGGTCCTCGATTCGAATGGCAACGTCGTCTACCAGAAGGATGCCAGCGGCAACATCATCTTCTACCGGTCGTATTATTCGCCGGCGCCGATCGTCGATTACATCAACAATCTTGGCCACGACACGTTCCATCAGTGGTCGATCACGACGTCGTGGGCGCACGACACGCGCAACCGTTACTTCAACCCGACCCACGGTTCGCTGCAGCAGTTCTCCGCCGAGTTCTCCCTGCCGGGCTCGACCGCGCAGTTCTACAAGCTGATCTACAAATACGCCCAGTACCTGCCGGTCAGCGACTCGCTGACGTTCCTGGGGTCTGCGACGGTCGGCTACGGAAACAGCTATGGCACGATCAAGAGCGTGCTGCCGCCGGACAACCCGAACTACATTGCCGACCTGACGGGCCTGCCGTTCTTCCAGAACTTCTACGCCGGAGGCATTTCCGACGTGCGCAATTTCCGCGACAACACGCTGGGGCCGTATACGCTCAATCCGAGCTGCATCAGGGTCACCGATGCGGATTATTGCCGCCAGCCGCTCGGCGGCAACCTCAAGACCGTCGCGTCGGCCGAGCTGATCTTCCCGACGCCGTTCGTCAAGGACGAAACGGCGACACGGCTGTCCTGGTACGTCGACGCCGGCAACGTATTCAACACGTCCACGAACTACCTGCCGTCGGCCATGGTCTTCGACGCCGGGCCGTTTGCGCTCAACCAGATCCGCGTCTCGACCGGCATCTCGCTGCACTGGCAGGCGCCGGTCGGGCCGATCGTGATCAACCTCGGCAGGCCGATCATCAAGAAGCCGGGCGACGTTCCCGAAACCCTGCAGTTCAATTTCGGCACGACGTTCTGATCCGGGTTACCATGACGCCGACGGCTGCCGCCAGGGTTCGCGACTGCGGCAGGCCGGGACTTGCGCGAGGGTTCGATTGGTGAGGCAAGACGCAGGCGCAGCATGCAAACTGATCGGCGCGCTGCTGGCCGTTCTGGTCCTGCTGCCGCTGAGCGCGAACGCGCAGCCCGCGACCAAGATCGGCTACGTCGACCTCAAGCGCCTGCTCGACGATGCGCCGCAGATGATCGAGAGCCGGGCGAAGCTCGAACGCGAGTTCGCGCCGCGCGACGAGGCCTTGAAGGGCGACGAAGCCAAACTCGCGGCGCTCAAGCAACGCTACGACCGCGACAGCGCAATCATGAGCAAGGAAGACGCCGAGGCGCGCAAGCGCGAGATCGATGCGCTCGACCGGGCCAACAAGCGGACGCGCGAGGATCTGCGCAACGAACTCAACACGCGCGCGGCCGCCGAGCGCGACCGCGCCTGGCAGCAGATCCAGAACAGCGCGATCGAATACGCGCGCGCGCAAGGCTACGACCTGATCGTGCCGGGCCCGGTGATCTACTTCAATCCCACGATCGACATCACCGACGCCGTGCTCGACAAACTCAAGCATCCCGGCCAGGCCGCGCGGAGCAAGCCGTGAACCGGCCCGATGCCGGCTATCCGCTGGCGCAACTGGCGGAACGCTTTGCGCTGGAACTGCGCGGCGACGGCACGCTCACGATCAGCGGCGTCGGCACGCTGGCCGCGGCGACGCCGGCTCAGCTGAGCTTCCTCGCCAACCCGCGCTATCGCGGCGAACTGCGGTCGTGCCGCGCTGGCGCGGTCGTGCTGCGCGCCGACGATGCGGCCGAATGTCCGGGCGCGGCCCTGATTGCCGCCGATCCGTATGTCGCCTTCGCGAAGATCGCCGCGATCTTCGACGTGCCGCCGGCGGCCGCGCCGGGCGCCCACGCGACCGCGGTCGTGGCGGCAGACGCCTCGGTCGACGCGTCCGCGAGCATCGGACCGTTCTGCGTCGTCGAAGCCGGCGCCATGATCGGACCGGGCGTAACGATCGGGCCGCACTGCGTGATCGGTCCGGACTGCCGGGTCGGCGCGCAATCGCGCCTGACCGCGCGCGTGACGCTGGTCGCCCGCGTGACCCTCGGCGAGCGTGTGCTGATCCATCCGGGCGCCGTGATCGGCGCCGACGGCTTTGGTCTGGCCTTCGAACAGGATCACTGGATCAAGGTGCCCCAACTCGGCGGCGTGCGCATCGGCAACGACTGCGAGATCGGCGCAAACACCACGATCGACCGCGGCGCGATCGAAGATACGGTGATCGAAGACGACGTGCGCCTGGACAACCAGATCCAGATCGCGCACAACGTGCGCATCGGCGCGCATACCGCGATGGCCGGCTGTTCGGCCGTGGCCGGCAGCGCCACGATCGGCCGCTACTGCCTGATCGGCGGCGGTGCTGGCATACTTGGCCACCTGACGGTGGCCGATCGCGTGACCGTGACCGCCATGACCCTCGTCACCCATTCCATCCAGACGGCGGGCGAATATTCGTCGGGGACACCGGTCCAGGCCAACCGGGAATGGCGCCGCAATGCGGCGCGGTTCAAGCACCTCGACGAGTTGACCCGGCGCGTGCATGCCCTCGAGAAGGACCTGAAATCATGAGTACGACGTTATGAACAAAGCCGACGCCGCCGCACCGAAGCCGCTCGATGTGCGCGACATCGCCGCGATGTTGCCGCATCGCTATCCGTTCCTGCTTGTCGATCGCGTCATCGACTACACGGTCGGTGAGCGCCTGCGCGCAATCAAGAACGTCACGATCAACGAGCCGTTTTTCCAGGGGCACTTCCCTGGCCATCCGGTGATGCCCGGCGTGCTGATCATCGAAGCGCTCGCGCAGGCCTGCGGTCTGCTGGTACAGCTGTCGCGCAAGCACGATCCGAACGCGAAAGCCCTGTACTATCTGGTAAAAGTGGACAATGCAAAATTTACCCAGATCGTCGGACCGGGCGACCAGCTGCAGCTCGAGGTCGAGCTCAAGCGCATGATCCGCAGCATGGGCCTGTTTCATTGCAAGGCGAAGGTCGACGGCAAGCCGGTCGCCGAAGCCGAACTGATGTGCGCCGAGCGCAACCCCTGATGGTTCACGCAACCGCGCAGATCGCACCCGGAGTCAAGCTCGGAGCCGACGTCGAAATCGGCGCGTACAGCGTGATCGCCGCCGATGTCGAAATCGGCGACGGCACCGTGCTTGGACCGCATGTCGTCGTCGGCGGCCCGACCCGGATCGGCCGCGGCAACCACATCCACGCGTTCGCGTCGATTGGCGGCGATCCGCAGGACAAGAAGTTCGAGGGCGAGCGCAGCGAACTCGTCATCGGCGATCGCAATCGCATACGCGAGTTCGTCACGATCAATCGCGGCACCGGCCAGGGCGGCGGCGCCACCCGCATCGGCAACGACAACTGGATCATGGCGTACGTGCATATCGCGCACGACTGCCAGGTCGGCAGTCACACCGTGTTCTCGAACAATGCCACCTTGGCCGGCCATGTGGTCATCGGCGACCACGTGATTCTTTCCGGCTTCAGCGGCGTGCACCAGTTCTGCCGTATCGGCGAGCACGCGTTCATCGGCATGGGCTGCCTGGTCAACGGCGACGTGCCGCCGTTCGTGATCATGGCGAACGAATACGGACGCCCACGCGGAATCAATACCGAAGGCCTGAAACGCCGCGGATTTTCGTCCGAACGCATCGCCGGCATCCGCCGCGCCTACAAGGTGCTGTACATGTCCGGCCTGCAACTCAGCGAAGCGCGCGAGGAACTGGCGCGCATCGCTGCCGAGTCTCCCGACGTGGCGACGATGATTGAATTCCTGCAGCAGGCGCAGCGGCCGATTGTGAGGTGAAGAGCAGGGCTGAGGACTGAGGGCTGAAGGCCGAGAGCGCAGGAATCTTCCGGACACGACGCCTTGATGACCCAATCGCGCGAGCCCTTCGACATACCGATGCCCACCTCCAGCCCTCAGCCCTCAGCCCTCAACCCTCGCACTCCCCGCTTCGCTCTCGTCGCCGGCGAAAGTTCCGGCGACCTGCTCGGCGCTGGACTCATCTCCAGCTTGCGCGCGCGCTTTCCGGATGCCAGTTTCGCTGGCGTCGGCGGCCCGCGCATGGCGGCGGCCGGAATGGAAGTGTGGTATCCGGCCGAGCGGCTGAGCGTGATGGGTCTG
>DASSGP010000403.1:0-4793 GCA_035693405.1 Rudaea sp.
AGGGCCATGGTTTCTACGCGGAGCCGCATCTGGTGGAAATGTACGAAAGAGTGCTCGCGCTGCTCGATCAGCAAATCGGCGGCAACCCGGCAAGGACGGCGCAAATCCCATGAGAATTCTCTTGCTTGGCGCGAACGGCCAGGTCGGTTTCGAACTGGCGCGCACGCTCGCACCGCTCGGCGAGTTGCAGCTTGCCACGCGCGACGGACTGCTGGCCGCAGGCGAGCACTGCCTGCACGCCGACCTGGCCAATCCGGAAACCCTCGATGCCGCGCTGCACGCCGCCATGCCCGACGTCGTCGTCAATGCCGCCGCGTATACCGCCGTCGATCGGGCCGAAGACGAAGAGAATCTCGCCGACCGGGGGAATCACTGGGCGCTTACCGTGCTTGGCGCCTGGGCGGCGCGACGCGGCGCGCTCGTCGTGCATTATTCGACCGATTACGTCTTCGACGGCGCCGGCACGAAGCCGTATCGCGAGGACGATCCGACCGCGCCGCTGGGCGTGTACGGCCGCACGAAACTTGCCGGCGAGGATGCGCTGCGCGCATCGGGCTGCGATCATCTGATCCTGCGCACCGCCTGGGTGTTCGCCGCGCGCGGGCACAATTTCCTGCGCACGATGCTGCGCCTTGCGCGCGAGCGCGACGAGTTGCGTGTCGTCAACGACCAGCACGGCGCGCCGACGGCGGCAGGCACGATCGCTTCGGCGACGGCGCAGGCGCTGTCGCTGTGGCTGAGTTGGGACGAGCAGTCTCGCGACGCCGCGCTCGGCACCTATCATCTGTGTGCCGGCGGCCATTGCTCGTGGTTCGAATTTGCCCAGGTGATCGTCGCGCGTGCGAAGGATGCCGGCCTCATCGACCGCATTCCGGCTGTGGTGCCGATCGCCACGGTCGACTACCCGACGCGTGCGCGCCGGCCAGCCTGGTCGGTGCTCGACACGACGAAAATCCGCACCGCGTTCAGTCTAAACTTGCCACGCTGGGAGCACGGTCTCGACGCTGTCATCGGCGAACTCGCAGAAGCCGGGCGTCAGGATTCACGCTAAGAAGAGTGGAGAAGCATCGATGTTGATTCCCGTCATTCTCTCGGGCGGCGCCGGCACGCGGCTATGGCCGGTGTCGCGTAGCGCGTATCCAAAACCGTTCATGCGCATGGCCGACGGGGAAACGTTGCTGTACAAGACGCTCGAGCGGGCGCTGCGGGTCGCCGCGGGCGGCAGCATTCTCACGGTTACCGGTCGCGACTATTACTTCCTGACGCGGGACGAGTACGCGCGTCATCCGCAAGCCGATCTCGACCGCCTGCCGTTCCTGCTCGAGCCGGCCGGGCGCAACACCGCGCCTGCTGTCGTGCTGGCCGCGTTGTACGCGCGCGAACAGATCGACCCCGGAGCGACTCTGCTGATCCTTCCTGCCGATCATCTGATTGCCGACGTCGCCGCGTTCCTCGCTGACGCGCACCGAGCCGCAGCCCTCGCGGAGCAAGGCTGGCTGGTCACGTTCGGCATCAAGCCGACGCAGCCGGAGACCGGATTCGGGTATATCCGCATGGGTGAAGCGATACAACGCGTCGTAGCGCCTTCCCCCGTTCCCCCACAAGCGGGGGAAGGGGAGTTCGCGCGGCCTGCGGCCGCGGCGGTATCGATGGGGCGAGAAGTGCGGGCATTCGTCGAAAAGCCGAATCTCGAGACAGCGCAGAGTTATCTGGCGTCTGGTGAGTACTCCTGGAATTCCGGCATGTTCTGTTTCCGCGCCGATGCCTTGCTCGAGGCGGTGCGTCGACATAGTCCCGACGTGCTCGCTGCCGCGCAGGCCTGTTACGCCAGCGCGACCGGCAGCGGCAGCCCGGTCGAATTCGAGCGCGAGGCATTCCTGGCGATGCCCGATATCTCGCTGGACTACGCCGTTATGGAACGCGCCGACCGGCGCGCGGTCGTTCCGGCGGCATTCGACTGGAACGATATCGGTTCGTGGAAAGCGATCAGCGAGCTCGAGTCGGATCCGCAGGCCGACGCCGCGGGCAATCGCATCCGCGGTTCGGCGATCGTCGTCGAAAGCGAGAACTGCTACATCCAGGGCGACAAGCGCATGGTCGCTGCGGTCGGCGTGAAGAACCTCCTGATCGTCGATACCGGGGATGCGGTGCTGGTTGCCGATCGCGAGCGCTCGCAGCAGGTCAAGCTGGTCGTCGAACAGTTGCGCGAGAGCGGTCATGACAGCGCGCGTTTCCACCAGACCGTGCACCGGCCCTGGGGCAGTTTCACCGTGCTCGAAGACGAAGCCGACTGCAAGGTCAAGCGCCTGACGGTAAAACCGGGCGGCGTGCTAAGCCTGCAACTGCATCATCGGCGCAGCGAGCACTGGACCGTCGTGACCGGCACGGCCAAGGTGCGGGTTGGCGACAACGAGTTCCTGCTCGGCCGCAACGAATCGACGTTCATCCCGGTCGAAACGTTGCATCGGCTCGAGAATCCGACCGAAACGGATTTGCACCTGATCGAAGTCCAATGTGGCGATTACTTCGGCGAGGACGACATCGTGCGCCTGGAAGACAGGTACGGACGGACGCCTTCTGCCGCCGGCGGCGCCACGCCCTAGCACGCTGCTGGTACGCGCAGGCCGGTCATTCTGCGATACTGGAAAACTCGCACCGCCAAGGAGCCCTCGATGAGATTTGCGATCGTCGTCTTTGCCCTGATACCGACAGCCGTCGTCGCCGCTCCGCATCCGTTCGACGTGCACGACCTGGTGATGATGGAGCGCGTCAGCGATCCGCAGCTCTCGCCAGACGGCAAACGCGTCGCATACCAACTACGCCAGACCGACTATGCGGCTAACAAGGGCGTGAACAGCGTCTGGGTGGTGAGCCTGTCGGAGCGCAACGCAAAACCGGCCAAGTGGACCGATGCGGCATTCACCAGCCAGACGAGCCCGCGCTGGTCGCCCGATGGCAGCTCCGTATACGTTCTGGCCGCGAGCAAGGACGAACCAGGGACACAGGTCTGGCGGCTCGACGCTTCCAAGGACGGCAATCGCACGCCACACGCGCTGACGAAACTTCCGCTCGATGTGAACAATTACAAATTGTCGCCTGACGGCAAGCAGATCCTGCTGTCGCTGGACGTGTTTCCGGATTGTGCCGATCTGGCCTGCACGAAGAAGCGCCTGGACGAGAAAGCCGCGAACAAGGCCTCCGGCGTGCTCTACGACAAAGTCTTCATCCGCCATTGGGACACGTGGGCCGACGGCCGGCGCTCGCAACTGTTCATTGCCGACGTTCCCGCGACGGGCGTCATCTCGGAGCCGCGCCGGCTGACCAAGGGCATCGACGGCGACGTGCCTTCGAAGCCGTTTGGCGACGATGGCGAATACGCATTCTCGCCGGATGGCAGGACCGTCTACTTCGACGCGCGCATCGCCGGCAAGACCGAGCCGTGGTCGACGAACTTCGATATCTATTCTGTCCCGGCCGACGGCTCGGCCGCGCCGAAGAATCTGACTGCGGCGAACGCGGCCTGGGACGCCAATCCGCTGCCATCGGCAGACGGCAAGATGCTGTACTACACCGCTATGAAGCGTCCGACGTTCGAAGCCGACCGCTTCGGCATCATGGCGCTGGATCTTGCCAGCGGTCAGACGCGCGAACTCGACCCGAAGTGGGACCGGTCGGCCGGCGCGCTGCAGTTGTCGAAGGACGGCAAGACGCTGTTTACCGCGACCTACGACAACGGCGATCACGCGCTGTTCGCGGTCGACATCGGCACTGGCAAGGCGACGCGGCTCGGCGCGCCGGGCCATGTCGAGGGGTTCTCCGTGCGCGGCAACGACATCGTGGCCGCGCGCAGCACGCTGAAGGCTCCCGCGGATTTGTTCCGCATCAGCGCGGCCGGCGGCAAGGAGACCCAGGTCACGCATCTGAACGCGGAGCGCCTTGCCGACGCGCGCATGGGCGACTACGAGTTCTACACGTTCAAGGGCGCGGACAACGCGACCGTGCAGGGTTACGTGGTCAAGCCGGTCGGGTACGAAAAAGGCAAGAAGTATCCGGTCGCCTTCATCATCCACGGCGGACCGCAGGGCGCGATGACCAACGACTTCCACTACCGCTGGAATCCGCAGACCTATGCCGGCGTCGGGTTTGCCGTGGTCACGGTGAACTTCCACGGTTCGACCGGCTATGGCCAGGCATTCACCGATTCGATTTCCGGCGACTGGGGCGGCAAGCCGCTCGAGGATCTGCAAAAGGGCTGGGCCGCGGCGCTGGAAAAGTATAATTTTCTCGATGCCGGCCGTGCCTGCGCGCTCGGCGCGAGTTACGGCGGCTTCATGATCAACTGGATCGCGGGCAACTGGTCGCTGCCGTGGAAATGCCTGGTCTCTCATGACGGCACGTTCGACAGCCGCATGATGAGCTACTCGACCGAGGAACTGTGGTTCGACGAATGGGAACACCACGGCACGCAGTGGGAACATGCCCAGGCCTACGAGAAGTTCAACCCGGTTAATCATGTCGCCGACTGGAAAGTGCCGATGCTGGTCGTGCACGGCCAGAAGGATTTCCGCATTCCTGTCGAACAGGGCATCGCCGCATTCACCGCGTTGCAGCGGCGCGGCATCCCGAGCGAATTCCTGGTATTTCCCGACGAGAACCACTGGGTGCTGAAACCGCAGAACAGCGTGCTATGGCATGATACGGTGAACGCCTGGCTGACAAAGTGGACGAAGCCGGCAAACTGAAATGATGTCGGCGCTGGCGGCCGGAAGTCGTCGCGACGACGGATCGAGAAG
>DASSGP010000404.1:0-10178 GCA_035693405.1 Rudaea sp.
CGCCGATCTGGTCCTGGCGGATCGAAGCCGTCACAGCATCGAAATTCTTCTCGGAAATGGCGACGGTACGTTGCGGCCCGGCGTGACCTACGCCGCAGGCCTCGATCCCAATGCGCTGGCGGTCGCGGATTTCAATGCCGACGGCCGGCTGGATGTCGTTGTTGTCGGCGCAGCATCGGCTGCCAACGAGCACAGTTCCATATCCGTCCTGCTCGGCAATGGTGACGGCACGCTGGAACCGCCGCAGGCCGTGCCGATTGGTCAGGGAAACCAGTTCCTATCGGTCGCGGTTGGCCACTTTCATGGTGCCTCGGCGGATCTCGCAATCGGCGACGGCTCGCACGCGAGCGTGCTGACGCTGATGAACCTGTTGAGCAACGATTGCATTTTTGCCGACGGCTTCCAGACCGTCGCGGTGCCAGGTGTCTGCCCGCCGTCGATCACTAGTGCGAACGCGACCACGTTCAAGGTCGGCACGTTCGGCAGCTTTACGGTGACGACAGGGGGCTCGACGCCATCGCTTACGATTGGTGGCACTGCCCTGCCAGGCAACTTGAGTTTCGTCGACCAGGGCGACGGGACCGGCATCCTTTCCGGGACGCCAACCGCCGGAAAAGGCGGGCAGTACGCGATCACGTTCACGGCGACGAACAGCGCCGGCAGTTCTCCCGCGCAAAACTTCACACTCACGGTCAACGAGGCGCCGACGATCACCAGCGCCAACAGCGCAAGTTTCGTTTCGACCGGCAACAACACGTTCAACGTGACGACATCCGGCTGGCCAACCGGCGCGTCGATGGTGATCACGCGCACCGGCACGCTGCCCGGCGGCATCACCTTCACGAATAACAACAACGGTACGGCGACGTTGTCCGGAACGCCGGACGCTTCGGCTTACCTGTCCAGCCCGTACAGCCTGACCTTCAAGGCCGACAACGGCATCACGCCGTTCGCCTCGCAGACGTTCACGCTGACCGTGCTGCCGCCGCCACCGGTTGCCGTCGACGATCCGTCCTACACCGCGACCGGCGGATTCAGCATCGGTGTTTCGGCCCCAAGTGGCGTCGCGGTCAATGATTCCCTGTACGGTGGCGCTGTTGTCAGCTATGGGGCATCGACGGGTGCCGAACAACTCGTCGGCGCTTACGCTGCCACGGCCCAGGGCGGACTCGTGGGAATGCTCGGCGATGGCACCTTCTTGTACCAGGCTCCCGCGAGCGCGACGGTTGCGAGCGACACGTTCAAGTACACGGTCGCGAACGCAGGCGGCAGTTCCACGGCGACCGTGACAATCACGCTGCTCGATCGCGTGATCTTCGTCGACAACACGGCGCCGGGCGGCGACGGGCGGTTTGGTTCGCCATACAACTCGCTTGCCGCCATTCCGGCGGCAGGCGCGCGCGCGCCCGCCGGCAAGAAAGCGCTGATCTATGTCTACTACGGCAGCGGCGGCTACGGCGCGAATGTCGCGCTCGGCTCCGGCGACGCGCTGTTCGGCCAAGGCGTGGACCTTATCGCCGCGCTCGCGGCGGAGGGCATAACACTGGCGCCCAATACCCTGACCAGCGGGTTCCCGGCGGCCACGAGCAAGCCGATCGTTTCCACCAGCGCCGGCAACACCGTGACGTTGAGCGGAAACAACCTCGTTGGCGGGCTGAATCTCGGGGCGGACGGCGGCGGAACGACGGTCGGCGGCAGTCCCAGCGGAACGTCGACCATTGGAGGCGTCTCGCTGTTCTGTGCTTCCGTGGGCAGCTGCATCAACATAACCGGAGGTGCCGGCACGGTGCAGTTCGTGTCGACACCGCTGACCCAGTTTGGCGGCGGGGTGGTTACTGTCAGCGGCAAGACCGGGGGCAGCGTCAGCTTCGACGCGGCGTCGACCCTCACCGGGTCGAGCGGAACGGCCGATGCCGTCGTGCTCTCGGGAAATGGCGGCGCGACGATATCGTTTGCCGGCACGCTTTCGCTCGCGACCAGCGGCGCCGGCGCGCGCGGATTCGTCGCCACCGGCGGCGGCACGATCACGGCAACCGCCGCGGGATCCGTGATTTCGACGACGAGTTCGGCGGCGATCCAGATGCAGAACGTAACGATCGGCGCCAGCGGCGTCACGTTCCAGAGCGTCTCGGCCAACGGCGCCGGCACCGGCATCCTCTTGAGCAGCACCGGCACCGGCGCGTTCACGATTTCCGGCAGCGGCTCGACCAGCGGCAGCGGCGGCACCGTGCAATTGTGCACAGCGAAGGGTGCGGATATCCGCAACGCGGCGAACGTGACGCTGAAGAACATGAACTTCGCCGGAAACGGCACGGCCAACCTCGCCGCGGCGAGCGTTTGCGGCGATATCGTTTCCGGCAGCAACAACGGTCCGGCCAACTGCAACGCGAACATCTCGTTGAGCAGCAGTTCGAACATCACGCTGAACAACGTCAGCGCCACCGGCAGCAAGCAGATCGGCATCGACGGCAATGCGCTGAGCAACCTGACGCTGACCAACGTCACCGCGACCGGCAACGGCGACGAGGTCGGCGAAGATGGCGTCCAGCTGTTCAATACCTCGGGAACCCTGACGGTCACGGGCGGCACGTTCAAGGACAACGCGGCCACTCAGTTCGAGGTCGGCGCAAGCAGTGGCGCGCTGACGGCGAACGTGACTGGCGCGACGTTCTCGCTCACCAACTTCCCGACGTCATCGGGCCCGAATCCACCGAGTCCCGGCAATGCGACTGCCAACTCCGGGCTGTACTTCCACGCGAATTCCGGCGGGTCGGCGACGATCAGTCCGACCGTCAAGGGCTCCGCGTTCACGAACATCTACTCGTACGCGCTGCGCTGGGATGCGGCGAACGGAACGTCGACCGGCACCATCAATTTCGGCCAGGCCGGCGTCGGCAACGGCAACACGTTCACCAACGACGGGCTCGGCATCGGCGTCAGCAGCACCGGCAACGGCGCCGTCACGTACAACGTCGTCAACAACGCGTTTACGAACAACACGGCAGTCACGAGTACGTTCAACACGACCGCGGTGAGCGTATCGTTCGGCGGGACCGGCGGCACGCGCACCGGCGTGATCGACAGCAACGTCGTCGGTACCAACTCCGCCGGCGCCACGGCGTCCGGATGCTTCGTGAGCGGGTGCGACGCCATCCAGGTTACGGACAGCACGGCTATCAGCACTACGCACAATGTGACGATCACGAACAACCAGGCTTTCCACGTGAAGGGCGCGGCGGTGCGCGTGACTTCGAGCAGCAGCAGCGTCGATACGATGCGCGTGAAGATCGCCAACAACTTGGCGAACTATCCCGACGACGCTACCTCCGTGACGACCGCAATCCTGGTCCAGGACGGCAATCCGAACACGGCCGGCATCGGTGCGACCTACAGCTGCATCGACATCAACAACAACACGATTGCCGGACTGTGGGCGGCTGCATCGTCGCACAAGAGCGCGATCCGCATCCTGGCCACGCACGCGCTACAGTTCTCGCTGACGAATTTCAACACTGGTGCCGAGTATGCGGCTGGCGCAGTAACGGCCGGCTGCACGTCTCAGTGCACCGGCACGGTTGGTACGAACGGCAACGCGGCGGACTTCCTGTCGCAGCAGAATCCCGCGACAATCAGCGCGCAAACGGCGGCAGCCGGCAGCAGTGCGAGCCAGAACATGGTTTTGGGCTCGGCAGCATGGACCGGTACGTCCGGAACCTGTCCCTGACTCGAGCACATTAGGGGAGAACGACGATGAGTTCACCGTTCATAGGCGAGATGCGGATCGTGGCGTTCAACTTCGCGCCGAAGGGCTGGGCGCTGTGCAATGGCCAGTCCATGACGATCCAGCAGAACAAGGCGTTGTTCTCTGTTTTCGGCACCACCTACGGCGGTGACGGAACGTTGAATTTCAACCTGCCTGACATGCAGGGCCGAACACCGATTCATGTCGGCAACGGCTATACGACGGGCAACGCCGGGGGCGAAGTCTCGCACACGCTGGCGACGAGCGAATTGCCGACGCACAATCACCTGATCAATGCAACGAACGTGGCGGGCACCTCGCCGAGTCCGTCGCTGACTTATTTCGCGAATTCGAACGTGCAGCCATTTCGCACGGACTCCGGCACGACGATGTCGCCAGACAGCATCGTCGGAGTCGGAAGTAGCCAGGCGCACAACAACATGCAACCGTTTCTCGTCGTCAACATCATCGTCGCGCTGGTCGGGATATTCCCGAGCAGGAGCTAGTCACTGGCAATCGTTGGCGCGAAGCACTGATTTGCGGTTCTCTTAGGGAGATCAGGAAATGGGGTCACCTTATATCGGCGAAATCCGGATGTTCGCGGGCAACTTTGCGCCGGAAGGATGGGCATTCTGCGACGGCTCGCTGCAGGACATCTCGCAGAACGGCGCGCTGTACTCCTTGCTTCAGACGACCTACGGCGGCTCGGGAAGCCAGTTCAACCTGCCCGACCTGCAGGGCCGCGTCCCGGTTTGCATGGGCACGCTGTCGGCCGGGGGAACGGTGTTCGCGCTCGGACAGAATGGTGGAACCGAGACGGTCACATTGTCGACCGCGCAGATGCCTGGGCACGGCCACATCTTCGCCGCATCGAGCAATAGCGGCTCGCAGCCGCAGCCGCAGAACGCGTTTCCGGCGAAGATCAGCAGCGGCTTCATGTATACGACTTTCTCGGCGGGTTCGCAGATGAACGCGAATGCCGTCACCAGCACCGGCGGTAATCAGCCGCACGACAACATGATGCCGACGCTGACGGTAAGCTTCATCATTTCCCTGTACGGCATCATGCCGAGCGCCACATGATCGGGAGAAACGCATGAGTTCGCCTTTTGTTGCCGAAATTCGGATGTTCGGCGGCTCGTTCGCACCGGTCGGATGGGCGACCTGCGACGGCCAGCAGATGCCGATCTCGCAGAATACCGCGTTGTTTTCGCTGCTCGGGACTGCCTATGGCGGTGACGGGAAAACCAACTTCTGGCTGCCGAACCTTCAGGGTTCCACGGCAATGGGGCAGGGTGCCGGCAATAACTTGAGCCCGCGCTTCCTCGGCGAGTCCGTCGGAGAAGTGAGCGTCACGCTGCTCGCCACCGAGATGCCTGCACACAATCATGCGATCAACTGCTACATCGACGATCCCGCCTCGGACCAGACGCCCAGCCAGAACGACCTGCTCGGTTTCGCGCAGGGCCTCACGCCGTACTCATCGGACATCAGTGTCAGTCCTACGACGCTGAACGCGGGTGCCTTGTCGATGTACGGCGGCTCTGGGCCGCACAACAACATGCAGCCGTATCTTTGCGTCACGTTCATCATTGCCTTGCAGGGCGTGTTCCCGCCGCGGTCGTGAATCAGCCGCGCCAATTCGCAGCGAGCGACTCGAGTGCCGGCATGCAGCCGAGTCCGGCTCGAGATGCGCTTCGCGGTGCCGCAACGATCACACTGCGTGCACAGACGAACCAGGACGGCGAATTTCTGCTCGCGCTATACGCGTCGACGCGCGCGGCTGAAATGGAACAACTGCAGTGGAGCGCCCGGCAGAAGGACGAATTTCTTGCCATGCAGTTCCACGCGCAGACGCTTCATTACGACGAATACTATCCGGACGCTCAGTTGGCGATCATCGAACACGATGAGGTACCTATTGGGCGTCTGTACGTCGACCGGCGCGAGCGCGAGATCGAGATCATCGACATCGCCCTGGTTCCGTCGATGCGCGGGCGCGGGATCGGCAAGCGTCTGCTCGTGGAATTGCTCGACGAGGGCAGGGCGACGGCGCGCCGCGTGCGCATCTACGTCGAGCACTTCAATCCCGCGCGCGGGTTGTACGATCGCCTCGGCTTTCGACAGGTCGGCACGAACGGCGTCTATCACGAAATGGAGTACGTCGCGCGTTAGCGCGACAGGCGCATGTCGTCAGTTGAACACGGCCTCGTACTCGACTGCCCCGGCATCGGCCCCGATGGGCACGATGAACACGTGCTCGAGCGTGAAGCGTTCGTGCCGCAATGTATACATTGCCTGCGGAAGAACCGGCGCCGGCGGCCCGAGGAAATACAGCGAGAACGGCGCGCGGCGCGGAGTCGGGCCGGTGCGGGCGCTGCGACGCGCATGGATCTCGAACGGCAGCGCATCGGCGAGCGTCATTGTCAGCGGCGTGCCGCCCGGATGCGCGACCTCGAAGGCCGTGCCGATCATCGGCTTGGCGATTTCCAGGGTCAGGTCGGCCAGGTTCATCGGATGCGCTCGTCATGGCGGGAGCCCGATCGTAACACGGGCTTTCCGGCGCTCGAACGGGCTCGCCGCGCGATCGATCGCGCCAGACATTTGCTGTCACATCACCCACAGGAGATCAGATCATGCCCGCAATGACCATCCTCAGCCAGTCGGGACCGCTTCCGGTGAGCGCACAGTTCACGGCGCCGGCGGACGGCCCGGTGGCGATGTTCGTATCCGGTTCGGCATGGACGCAAACCGGCGGCAAGGCGATCGGGGCCATGCTCTCGGTCGACGGTGCGACACAAGGCGTATGCCCGGGCTATTGCAACGAGGCCAGTTCGCACCACACGCTGATCCCTGTCATGTTGACGATGAATCTCAGTTACGGCTCGTCGGGTGCGCATACCGTGACGCTGACCGCGTCGACGACCGACACCGTTTCGGACGTCAATGACTTCTATCAGGTGACACTGTTGTACTGAACTCTTCCTGCCTGCGCGAAATCGCCGCCGGCACGCGGGACGGCTGCAACAATGCATTGCTTTGATTCAAGGAGATCCAAAGATGGCTTCGCTGACGATCCTCAACTCCACCGGTCCGTTGCCCCTGAAAGCTACGTTCCCGGCACCGACCGATGGACCCGTATCCTTCGCCGTGTCGGGTTCGGCGTCCTCGACGACGGCCGGCCAATCGGTCGGCGTTACCGTGATGTTCGACAGGGACATCATCGGCACCTGCTCGGTCTTCTGCAACACAGCGGGTTCGCACCAGGCACTGATTCCGGCGTTACTGACGGCGACGATCCCGGGCAGCGGCACGCACGCGATCGCGCTGATGCCCGCGACTCCGTCCACGCAGTCGGACGCCAACGATTTCTATCAAGTCACGCTGCTTTATTGATGCACGCCCGATACTGATTCCCTGCTTCGGCCGAAGCGGACGCTGCCGGGCTGGCTGTCCACGGATCTGTTGATCCGGCGTAGTTCCCGGCGTCTTTTTTTTGCGATGCAACATGCGCGCGTGATACGATTTCATCGTCTTGCGGAGATGGCGATGAGCGACGCGAAAAGTGGTCACGACTGGTCGAAGGACTGGCAGGCGCTGCAGAACCAGTATTGGACCGCATGGGGCGATCTGACGCGCCAGTCCGGCGCGACTCCGGACGCTTCGACGCCGTGGCACGAAGGTCTCGAGCAGTGGTCGCGCATGTTCGGCAGCGCCGGCAAGCAGAGCGAGGCGGCCGAACGGTTGATGTCGAGCGCCAAAAGCTATCTGTCGCTGATGCAGTCGATGCTGGCATTTGCAGCAGGCAAGGATGCCGGCGCGATCAACATGCCGTCGTGGCTCGATGCAATGCGCGGGGGCATGGGCATGCCCGGGTTCGATGCCTCGACGTTCGGCAAGGCACCAAGCTTCGACCCTTCGATGTTCACCAAGATGCCCGGCTTCGACCCTTCGGGGTTCGGCAAGATGCCCGGCTTCGATCCATCGATGTTGAACAGCATGCCGGGCTTCGATGCATCGCTGCTCGACAATCCGATGGCCAAGGCGTTGCGCGAGATTTCCGGACAGGGCGTGAAGGGCTTCCAGCAGCTTGCCGAAGGCGCTGCACCGATGCTGCAGCAGATGCAGCAGGAGGGCTTGTCGTGGCTCAAAGCGCCGGCATTCGGATACATGCGCGAACATCAGGAGCACTATCAGAAGATGGCGCTTGCCTTCGTCGAGTTCCAGCAGGCGACCAAGGCATACAACGCGCTGATCATGAAGTCGAGCCAGCGCAGCTTCGAGATTCTTGAAAACAAGCTGGCCGAACGCTCGGAGCCGGGCCGGCAGATCGATTCGGTGCGCGCACTTTACGACTTGTGGGTCGATTCGGCCGAGGAAGCGTATGCGGAGATCGCGCTGTCGGACGAATTCCGCAAGGTCTACGGCGATGTCGTCGATTCGCAGATGCGGGTGCGCTCGCAGCTGCAGCAGGAAGTCGAGCGCATCGGCGTGGACCTGGGCATGCCGACGCGCTCGGAACTGAACAGCGTGCACAAGCGCTTGCACGATCTGCGGCGCGAGTTGCGCGAAAGCCAGGAAGCACAACGCGATGGCGCCAGCGACGGCCGTGATGAAGAAATCGCGGCGATGCGCGCGGAGATCGATGACCTGCGACGTCTGCTGGAGAACAACGGGACCGCTGCTCCTTCGCGGAAACAAGCAACCGTTGCCGCCAGTCCCAGGCGCACAGCCACCAAGCCGAATCGCACCGCCGCTGCGAAGCGCGTCGCTCCGGCGAAGCGTCTTGCGGCCAAGCGTACGCACGTAGCGGCAAAGTCGACCGCTGCCGTCGGCAGGCCAGAGGATGCGGAGACCGAGTCGAAACAGGCTGTCGCGCGGCCAGCCGAAGAGAAGGGCAGGCGGGCGCATGGGAAGAAGCGCCGCGCGGATCGCCGCGCTCCGGCCGCTATTCGCCAGACGTTGAGCGCTCCGAAATCCGAGCGTCCCGACAAGAACGAACGCCCGGCATCGTTCGGCGACGCGATTGCGGCCATGCGTCGGCAACTTTCGGGCAAGTCCGGGAAGAAGAAGGCCAAGGGGTCGGTGCTGTCCGTGCCCACTAGGATTTCTGCGCGATTCGCCAAGCCGCGCCGGAGCAAGCCATGAACCCGATCCGCATCGAACCGCAGAAAGCGCTCGACGACGCCGTACGCTTCAACCAAAAGCTTGCCGCGGGACTGAAGACGTTGCGCACGCTCGATGAAGTCGACTACGGCGCGACCGAGAAGGAAGAGGTTTATCGCGAGGACAAGCTCGTCCTGTACCGCTTCAAGGGAAGCAAGGCGCCGACGGCGAAGACGCCGCTGCTGATCGCCTACGCGCTGGTCAACCGGCCCTACATGGTCGACCTGCAGGACGACCGTTCGCTGGTCAAGAACCTGCTCGCGCTCGGCGAGGACGTCTATCTGATCGACTGGGGCTATCCGGACCAGTCGGATCGCTACCTGACGCTCGACGACTATATCAACGGCTATATCCGCCGCTGCGTCGATGTCGTGGCAAAACGCCACAAAGTGGACAAGATCAACCTGCTCGGCATCTGCCAGGGCGGAGCGTTCAGCCTGTGCTTCGCCTCGATCTATCCGCAGAAGATCCGCAACCTGATCGCGATGGTCACGCCGGTCGATTTCCACACGCCGGACAACATGCTGTCGCACTGGACGCGCGGCATGGATGTCGACCTGTTCATCGACACGCTCGGCAACGTGCCGGCCGACCTGATGAACTGGTGCTATCTCACGCTCAAGCCCGTGCGCCTGTTCCAGCAGAAATACATCGGCATGGTGGACATCCTCGACGATAAGGTCGAGCTCGAGAATTTCCTGCGCATGGAAAAGTGGATTTTCGACAGCCCGGACCAGGCCGGCGAAGCGTTCCGCCAGTTCGTCAAGGATTTCTACCAGGGCAACAAGCTGGTCAACGGCGGGCTCGAGATCGGCGACAAATCCGTGAGCCTGAAGAAGATCACGATGCCGGTGCTGAACATCTTCGCCGAGCAGGACCATCTCGTACCGCCTTCGGCATCACGCCCGCTGCAAGGCCTGATCGGCACGAAGGACTACACCCAGCTCGCGTTCAAGGGCGGCCACATCGGCATCTACGTCTCGGGCCGCGCGCAGCGCGAAGTGCCGAGCGCGATCCATGACTGGCTCGCGCAACGCTAGGTAATCCGATTCGACGGGATGGCGGCTTCCGTCCAGGCCCGTTCGGCCGATCTGCAGCTGGCTGTGCCAGTAGATCGGGCCGGCGTCAGAAGATCGTCAGGTGGATCACGCTAATCTTGCGTCAACGCCGCATCGACATCGGCGTTAGCGGGCACTGGGGGTCGCGCATGCGGATAGCGCATGCATGCAGCAGTGTTGCGAGGCGCGATCATGGACAACGCCTGTCGTCT
>DASSGP010000405.1:0-7738 GCA_035693405.1 Rudaea sp.
GCTCCCGAGTGGCCGCCGTACCAAAGCGTCGGGTATCCCATCGCCACCGTCAGGGCGCACGACGCCATGCAAACCAGGCAGTAAACCTGCGTGCCGGATGCGCGTCCATGGAAGTACCGTTCGTATCCGATCGCCCATCCAAGTATCAGGGCAGTGATCACCTGCAGGACGATCGTGAGGCTGGGAGCGAGTGCTGCGGTCATGACAGGCGCTCATGTCTTGGTCGTATGACACCGGTCATCGCGTTGTTGGCTCATTCGAGTTGATCGCTCCCGTCGCAAACGCCAGCGCGACCGCCGCCGTGCGAACGTTGGCCTCCGCATCCTCGAGTTCCGTCTCCGCCTGCACGAGCGCGTTCTCGTCGTCAATGAGGCTCGTATAGGTGCCGACGCCGCGACTGTAGGACTCGCGGCCGGCCGCGTGCGCGGTGCGCGCCGTGTCGGCTAGAGCGATCGCGGCGTCATGCTCGGCGAGCGCCGTCTTCAGCGAGTGATACGCATCGGCAACTTCTTTGGTTGCCTTGTGCCGCGCATCTTCGATCTGGTCACCGGCCGCGTCGACTTCCGATCGCGCAATCGCGACCTGGGTATCGCGGCGGCCGCCATCGAACAGCGGCCAGCTGAACTGCAAAAACAGTGCGCCGCCCGGTTTGTCGACATGAGACCAGGGACCGCCGTCCGATCTCAACGCACCGATATTCTGGTACGCCGTTGCGGCCAGCGCGACCGTCGGCCGGTGTTCTGCGCGTTCCTTTTCGAGCACGGCCTGTGCGGCACGCTGCTTGGCGAGTCCGGCGATGATGTCGGGCCGTCTCGCCAGCGCCTCGTCGACGTAACGGTCTACGGTTTCATTCGGTGTTGCCGGCAGCGCCCCGGCCGAACTGTCGGCAATCTTCAGCTCGAGCGTCGGCGCAACACCGATGTCGGCCAGCAGCACCGCATAGGCCGTGCGCTCCGCTCCGGACGTGCGGGCAAGATTGAACTGCGCCTGCGCGACCTGGCGATTGGCCTTGGCCACGTCGACCGTTGTCGCCAGCCCGTTCGTGCGTCTGGCCTGCACCGCGTCGCGATCCTTCTCGGCGGTCTGCAAGGCCTTCTCCGCGGCGCGGCGCTTGCCGCGCAAGGCACCGAGCGCGTAATAGTCGCGGCTGACCGCGAAGATCAGTCTCTGGTGCACGCCGGTAAACGCCACGTTGGCGACGAATGAATTTTCGCGCGCCGCTTCCTCGGAATGCGCGCGGCGTCCGAAGTCGAACAACAGCCATTTGAGCGCGAGCGACGGTATGACCTCGCGCGTATCGGACGTGAAGTAACCTTTCGGGATCAACGTCGTCGGGATCGGCAACGGCGTGCGTTGGTAGCCGGCCAGCGCCTCCACGGAAATCTGCGGCAGATACGTGCTTTCGACCAGTCCGACGGCGAGCGCCGCCTGGCGCGCGCGCTCCCAGGCTTCACGCGTACCGGGGTTGCTGCGCTGGGCAAGATCGATCAGCGCGGCAAGATCGTACTCCCGCTGCAGATCGACGGCGAGACTCGAAGCCTCCTGCAGTACATTGTGTTGCGCGGACATTGCCGGCAGCGGCCAGGGGCGCAGCGGCGTATCGGGCGCAAGCTGCAGGGGATCCTCGGCGTGCGCGGCCAGTGGAACCAACAGCAATGCTGCGGCGATTCGCATGCGGCGAGACGGGCTAGGTTGCATGAGTCGCTGCGCTACGCATGACCGAGGACAACAGCAGCTTCGCTTCGAGCGCCGCCTGCAGCGCAACGGGCGTGTCCTTCGACAATGCGCTCATTCCGCGTGCAACGCCGGCGTCGTCGGGAAGCGGTGAGGGCGTTGCTCTTGGCGGCGACTGCGAGGCATCCTCGAACCAACCCGCGGCGGCATTGCGCCACGGCGTGTCTGCCTCATCCATCACCGGCTGATTCACCACGACGAGAGTTGCCGCGGTGAGGGCGCTGAGATCGTCGAGCGTCTCGCGGGCCCGACTGCGTTGGTGCGGATCTTCGACCAGCCCCGATTCGAAGATGCCCATCGACAGCAGTCGTTGCGCACGATGCAAGGCCTGGGCGACAGCAAGGCGCGTCCCCGAGGAAGTGCTGCGCAGAACTCCGCCCAGAGCGATCAGCGCCTTGGCCATTGCTTCCTGTGCCTGTGTGACGGCACTCACGGGCCAAATCGTCATGAACACGACCGACATGGCGACGTTTCCGAGCACGATGCCGAGCACGCGATCGCGCAGCACCGTGAGCTCCTCCGTCGGGCCGTAGCCCTGCAGCACGCCGATGAAGAACGCGAATGCCATTTGCATACCCGCATAGGCGAGGCGATCGCTGCTGGTCGACACCCATGCGCAGAGGAACGCAACCGCCGCGGTCAGCAGCACGAGGCCGCCGATGTCGGTGAGGTGCGGCAATACGAAAACGATGCAGAGGCCGCCGAGCAGGCCGCCGGCGATCGCGCCGCTCAGGCGCAGCGTCAGCTTGTGTATCGTCTCCCCGATGCTTCCCAGCGCGACGAAGAAGCAGGTGACGACGCAGGTGCGGATTTCCGGCCAGGCGAGACCGGAATAGATGATGTAGACGAGCATCACGGCAAGCGTTGCTTTCAACGCATAGCGCACGTGCTCCGGATTCGAAAATGCGTCGGCAACGAAGAACGCCTTCGTGGGCGGCGTCTGCGGCCGCGCGTTGTCGTGTACCCGCTGCGCCAGCCCGGCGAGCAGCCTTTCCAGGATCGACGCGAGGGCGATGACGACTGGACGTGCGTCGGCATCCAGCTCGCGCAGGATGTCCGGCGGCAACGGCACGGACGAGGACTCGGGCTCGGTCGCATGGCCCAGCGCTTCGCGACACCGCTCGCAGGCCGCGATCAGTGGGGCGCGAGCGGCTGCGGCTACGTTGGACGGAAGCATCGTGGCCACGCGCACGAGTTCGTCGAGCACTTCGATCAGCGATACGTCGCCGGCATTGCGTGCGCGCAGGGAATGATCGAGCAACTCCGCGCGTTGCCGCAGCTCGACGAGTGTCGCCGTGGCGCTCGTCAAGGCTGTGAGTTCCGGACCGTCGGAGCGGCGCAAAGCGTTTTCGACCGTGGCAAGAATACGCAGCGCGTTGTCGCGCGCGAGGCGAGCGGGATTTTGTCCGAAGGCCACGTCCGCCAGCGAAACCATTGCCGCGGGCATGACGACGACCACCCACAACCACAGGACGAAGTGAGTGAGCGCATCGAGATTCGGAATGTCATCGACCAGCGTTTGCGTGATGACAAGCACGAATCCGGTCAGAAACGCGATCGGCCCGATCGCGATGACGCGCGACAGGAACATTGCGAGAAACGTTGCGCCAGCCATCAGCGGAATGCGCAACGCCGGCTCGCCGGCATCGAGCATGTAGAGCAACAGGGTGAACCCGATGGCAACCGTCGCGGCGACCGCGCCGCCGATGGCCGTCATCAGTGTCGTTGCGGTCTCGGCGCCGCTGACCAGAAACACGATGTATGCCGCGTATGCCGCCGCCGGTATTTGGAAGAGCATGCACAGTACGACGGTGATCGTGCAGCAGATCGTTATCCGGATAGCGGCTGCCACGCGTCCGGGCCGAGGCGCGAGTTCTTCGCGCAGGAACGCGAACAGCGAAGCGCCCGGAATAGCGGAGTCAACGGCCATTGGCATGGCTGACCAGCACCGAGGCGGTTGCGCCGATACGAAGTCCGTCCTGGGGGGGATTGTCGAGCAGCACCCTCACCGGAAAACGTTGCGCCACGATGACCCACTTCAGGGAACGTTCCACGGCGGGAAGGCCCGGCGCGCCGGAGCCATCGTCGGGACGAACGCCTCCGCTGAGGCTCGCGACGTGGCCTTTCAGCGGATGCCCGGTGTCCGCCATCAACCAGACCGTCGCCGCATCGCCTGCGCCCATGTACGGAATTTCGGTCTCGCGAAAATCCGCGACGGCGTACCAACGATTCGTATCAATGACCGTGAACAACGGATGTCCCGCGACGGCATAAGTGCCTTCGGCGATTTCGAGCCCCGCGATCTGGCCGTCGAACGGGGCATGCAGCTTGGTGTTGCGCAGGTCGCGTTCGGCCAGCGTCACGGCCGCCTCGGCACCACGCAGCTGCGCCAGCAGGCTTTCCGTGTCGGCGATCGCCTGCCGCGCCTGAGTCGACTGCTGCGTCGTTGCCAGAAGGGCGGCTTCGGCACTGCGCTCGTTCGTGCGCGCCTCATCGACCTGTTGCTCGGTAACGAAACCCTGGCCGAGCATCGGCTCCAGACGCTTGCGCGTGTCGCGGGCGAGGGCGAGTTGCGCGCGCGCCTTGCCGACCTGAGTCGCCGCCGCATCGGCGCCGGAAGTTTGCGCCGCGATCTGGCGCGCGGTCAGATCGATCTGCGCCTGCAGCGCTTCGACTTGCGCCCTTGCCTGGCGCAAATGCAGTTCGAATGGCTCGGGGTCGATTTCTACCAGCACGTCGCCCTTGCGTACGCGCTGGTTGTCCGCCGCGTGCAACTTGAGAATGCGGCCGCTCACGTCGGGTGCGAGCAGCGTCGTATCAGCATATAGATGAGCGTCATGCGTGCGCGGACGGCGATCGAGCCAGACGAGGGTCACGATCGTCAGCGTGACTGCAGCCAGAATTGCAGCCACAGCGACGATTCGGCCGGCGAATTTGCGAGGTTCGGTCATGGCATCGTTTCCCCGTCAGCCCAGCCAGAGCAGCCACGCGGCAAACGTGAAAGCGACGACCAGGCTCAGATACACGAGGAAAGGCGCTGGTATCGCCTTATCGATCCCTGCGGCGGCGAAAGCCCGATGCATCACGATCGCAAAGATCAATCCGCCGAACACGCACAGCATCCACGAAGG
Source organism: Rudaea sp. (assembly GCA_035693405.1). Lineage (GTDB taxonomy): Bacteria > Pseudomonadota > Gammaproteobacteria > Xanthomonadales > Rhodanobacteraceae > Rudaea. The sequence goes on from DASSGP010000405.1 coordinate 4,866, forward strand.
AAAGAAAGATCCAAAGATGTTCTGTGTCGGCGAGCCCGCGCAGCCAGCGAGGCACGCAGAAGTCATTGCCGCGAAGGGCATCGACCGCATGTTGATCTGTGCGCGCATTTCGAACGTGAATTCACCATGCCTCTGGGATGAGTTGATTCTGAACGTCCGACGTCAGTGGCAACATTGCTCCAAAGGGGTAGGCAAGGTGCCGATGCCCGCCTGGACGGGCGCTTGGCCCGGTCGCGAAAAAATGCGAGTGGATGGGAATCCCGATCGCCGCCGCGTCGGTTCATTTGCTTTTGATCGCGATGGTTCTCGCTGTCGCAGGGCACGGAGCTTCGAGTCGCCTCCAGCGCGACCGCCGAAAGATTGCGATCACGACGCCACAGGGCGCATTTGTTGCCACAACCATCCGTGAAAGATGGGAGGTCACCACTTGCGCCTGGTGCCCTCGGCAGCGAAGTGGTGACCTCGTTGGTGCAAACTACAAGTGGCTATTTACCCTTGGCATCCGGCAGGCCGAGCACCACGACGTGCGCGGTCGCTTGCGGGGTCCCCGGCCATACCGGCGATGTCATGCCGTCCGCAACCGCCACTTTCTGACCGTGCCCGGTATCGTAAGTGATGACGCCACCGCCGACCGCTCCGCCGAGTTGCAGTGCCAGGAGTTGCTCGCCGCGTTCGGCGTCGTAGGCATAGAAGGTTCCGCCGATGTCGCCGAAAAACACGACGCCTCCGGCAGTCGGCGTCACGCCGCCCACCAGTGGCCTGGGCGCATGGAACTGCCACTTCTGTTCGCCGGTATCGGCATCGCTCGCCGTGAACCAGCCCGACGAAGTCGGATCGCGTTGTCCGAAGCCATCCTTGTCGCCGCTCCATGTCTGGCCCAGCGGCACGCTGGCCAGCGCGTCGATGCTGGTCGTGTGGACCGTGGCGCACCAGTCCGTTTCACCGGTGAACAACACGTTGGCTGCCGGATCGTAGGCGACGCCGTTCCACTCTGCACCGCCCTGTGTGCCGGGGCAGAATCGCGTGCCGTCCGGGGTCAGCGGCGCGTCGGCATTGAAGATTGTCGTCACGTCGGACCGGTACAGCGGTGCGCTGCTATTGATGTCAAAGCCGTATAGATGTCCATCTTTCGGGGCGATCGCCATGACCTTCCTGCCGCCGCGAGTGTCGATGATCGCGGGCGCGGTAGAGACGTCCCAGTCGTGCAGATCGTGCGGCACGAGCTGGAAGTGACGCACGTACTTGCCGGTCTTCGCATCGAGCACGACCACCGAATCGGTGTGCAGGTTGTCGCCTTGGCGGGTATCGCCGACGAAATCCGGCCCGGGGTTGCCGCCAGGCACGTACAGCAGGCCCTGGTCGCTGTCGAGCGTGTAGGAAGTCCACGTCGCTCCGCCGGTGATCGGGAATCCGGGCGGGTTGTTCCACGTAGTGAGCGCAAACGGGGCATCGTCGTCGGCCGCTTGCGGTCCACGGGCAACGTCATCGGCTTGGCGGGGAACCAGGTAGAACTCCCAGACGATCCTGCCGGTCGCGCCATCGAGCGCATACATGCGTCCCTTCACGCCCTTGCTGTCGCTTCCGGCGTTGCCGACGAATACCAGCCCTTTCCACGCGATCGGCGCGGCCGGGACCGATTCGCCCTTGTCCGGATCCGCGATGGTCGTCTGCCACAGCGACTTGCCGGTTTGCGCGTTGTAAGCCAGCACGCGTCCATCTTTGGTGCCGCGAAAAATGCGGCCGTCCATGTAGGCGACGCCACGGTTGACGCGCAGGAATCCGGAAGCGAAATCCTCGTGCGTACGCCAGCGTTCGGTGCAGGTGTCCGCATCGATCGCGAACGTATCCTGCTCGGTCGTGCCGTAAATCAGGCCGGCGACTTCGATCAGGCCGGTCTGGAAACTGGTCGTCTGGCCGGTGTCGTACGTGCACCTGACCGCCAGTTGGCCGACGTTGCCGGTATCGATCGACGACAGTGACGAATACCGATCAGAGGTGAGCGTACCGTTGTAACTGGGCCAGTCCTTGTTCGGGGCAGCCGGCAGTGCCCCGGCGGCCAGGCATCCAATAGCAATTGTGGACATGTATAAGAATGAACGATTGTGACGCTGCAGCGCCGCTGTTCCGACGTTGGGTGTAACGGACATATAACAAATCTCCTCGTGTTGCGCTCCCACCTGCATTGGTGAAGTTCACGAGCGTGCCCTTGGAGTTCACGGCAGACTTCGCATGCGGTCAGTCGTCGTACAGTTGGAATATGAGACGGAGACAATCAAGACCGGTCATCCCGGCCAAGCGCAAGGGGGAAGGAGGGATTGACGAGCTACCGCACGGCGCTTTCCTGCACTGCTGATGGCAAGGCTCCGATGCGCGTGATGGTCCGGCGAACATAGCGGTGCGATTCACGTCGTGTTCCGGAGAACAAAGGGGACGGAGGTCGAACTTGATCGCCTCCGTCCCTTTGCCTGTCGCTGCGCTCAACGATAGAGCGCAGTATTGCTGCTAGCGATCATCGCCATCGTGCCCGGTGGAGGCAGGCGCGGCGGGGCTCACCGGCACCTGGGATCCCTGCACCAGCCAGGCGCGCTGACTCGGCGCAAAACGTGGCGCCAAATAGCCGTCGTTGATCTCGCGAGTCACTGCGAAACGCTTGAATTGCGTCGCCGGCAGGAACAGGCGTGAATTGTCCTCGAACCCGTCACTCCCTTCGTCGACGTCGCCTTCCGCAGCCGAGACGACACCGTCGTTATTTGCGTCTATGCGCTTGACTTCCGCGGCATATGCGTCGAACAAGCGCTGCGGGAATGGCGTCCCGGGCTCGAACGAGGCTAGCCGTTCATAGACGTCGAGGAAGATCTCGTTCGCCAGTCCGC
>DASSGP010000406.1:0-17325 GCA_035693405.1 Rudaea sp.
CGGCAAAGGCGACATGGTCGTTGCCCGTGTAATCGTTTCCAGCGATGTTGTTGGAATGATACGTGAGGACTGGAACGCGCATGATTGGAGTGCCGATCGGACCGCGTCCGGCGCAGGTGTGAGCAGGGTTGTGAAATTATCTCACGGAACGCCGCGCATGAAACTCGGTGGCCAACCTCTAGTACAATGCGCGGCTCACTGCAACCCTGTTCTACGCCCGGAGTACGCAATGCCTGCTGCGCCGCTGAATCCAGCCGATTTGTACGACGTCCGCTCATTGCTGAGCGAGGAAGAACGCATGGTGCAGGACACCGTTGCCCGCTTCACCGACCAGCGCGTGCTGCCGATCATCGGCGACTGCTTCGACAAGGGCGTGTTCCCGAAGGACCTGATTCCGGAAATGGCGGAATTGGGGCTGCTGGGCTCTTCGCTGCCGACCGAATATGGCTGCGCCGGCATGAATGCCGTCAGTTATGGGCTGATCTGCCAGGAGCTCGAGCGCGGCGATTCGGGTATCCGCAGCTTCGCCTCGGTGCAGTCCTCGCTGTGCATGTATCCGATCTACGCCTACGGCAGCGAGGAGCAGCGCAAGCGTTGGCTCCCGGACATGGCCGCCGGCAAGATCATCGGCTGCTTCGGGCTGACCGAGCCGCACGGCGGCTCCGATCCGGCCAACATGAAGACGAACGCGAAGAAGGACGGCGGCGACTGGATCATCAATGGCGCGAAGATGTGGATCACGAACGGCAACCTCGCCGACATCGCGATCGTCTGGGCGCAGACCGACGAAGGTATACAAGGCTTCATCGTGGAAAAGGGAACGCCTGGCTTTGCGGCGCAGGAAATCCACAAGAAGATGAGTCTGCGCGCGTCGGTCACGTCGGCGCTGTTCTTCGACAACGTGCGCGTGCCGGATTCGAGCCGCTTGCCGAACGTCAAGGGCCTGAAGGGACCGCTCGGCTGCCTGACCCAGGCGCGTTACGGCATCACCTGGGGCCCGATCGGCGCTGCGATCGCCTGCTTCACCGAAGCGACCGAATATGCCAAGCAGCGCATCCTGTTCAAGAAGCCGATCGCCGCGAACCAGGCGGTGCAGCTCAAGCTTGCAGATATGGCGCGCCGGATCACGCTCGCGCAACTGCTGTCGCTGCAGCTTGGCCGACTCAAGGACAAGGGCGTAATGCAGCCGACCCAGGTATCGCTGGCGAAATGGAACAACTGCCGCATGGCGATCGACATCGCGCGCGAAGCGCGCGACATCCTCGGCGGTGCCGGCATCACGACCGAACATTGCCCGATCCGCCACGCGTTGAATCTCGAGTCGGTCATCACGTACGAGGGCACGGAAACAGTGCATCAGCTCGTCGTGGGGCGCGAGGTCACTGGCATCAGCGCGTTCTGACCCGATGGGCGTAGACGGATTACGCATAGAGACTGAGCGCCTGATCCTGCGCCCGACGGCGCCCGAGGATTTCGAACCCTGGGCAGCGTTCATGGCCGACATCGAAGCGTCGAAATTCGTCGGCGGCCCGCAGGCGCGCGCCGTCGCGTGGCGCGGCTTCCTGACGATGGCTGGTGCCTGGGCGATGCAGGGTTATGCGATGTTTTCGGTCATCGAAAAATCGAGCGGCCGCTGGGTCGGGCGGTTGGGTCCGTGGGTGCCCGAAGGCTGGCCCGGGACCGAAGTCGGCTGGGGTCTCGCACGAGAAGCGTGGGGCAAGGGCTACGCGACCGAGGGCGCGACGGCGGCGATCGACTGGGCATTCGACACGCTCGGTTGGAGCGAAGTGATCCACTGCATCGCGCCGGACAATGCTCCGTCGCAAGCGGTTGGACGCCGGCTCGGTTCACGTCCGTTGCGTAGCACGCATCTGCCGCCGCCGTTCGAAACGATGGCAGTCGATGTCTGGGGCCAGTCGCGCGAAGAGTGGCTGGCACGCCGCAATCAGAGACAAGCATCATGATCACGATCCACGGCTATTCGCCATCGGGCAACTGCCACAAGCTGCGCATGCTGCTCGCGCATCTGGGGCGCGAGTACCGCTGGATCGAGACCGACAGCGCGCACGGAGCGACACGCACGCCTGAATACCTCGCGAAGAATCCGAACGGCAAGGTGCCGCTTCTCGAACTCGACGACGGCCGCATCTTGACCGAGTCGAACGCGATGCTGTGCTGGCTGGCCGAAGGCACGCGCTATTTCGGCGGCGATGCCTGGCAACGCGCTCAGACCCTGTCGTGGATGTTCTTCGAACAATACAGCCATGAGCCGTTCATCGCGGTTGCGCGCTTCATCTGTGGCTGGACGCCACTGGATTCGCCGCGGCGCGCCGACCTGGCAAACCTGCGCGCGCGCGGCCACCAGGCACTGGCGGTCATGGAGAAACATCTCGCTGCAAACGCGTGGTTTAGCGGCGCGGAATACGGCATCGCCGATATTGCGCTGTTTGCCTACACGCACTGCGCCGCGGACGGCGGATTTGATCTGCGCGCATATCCGCGCGTGCAGGAGTGGCTGGATCGCGTTCGTGCGATTCCGAGTTTCGTACCGATGCCGCCGTACGCGCCCGAGAACGATCAATTGATTGCCCAATCCAGGCTGGCGCAGCTGAAATGATTTTCTTCGGCCGAATCTCGAAAGGCCTTATTCCGTTCGCCCTGAGCGCAGCGCCGAAGGCGCGAAGTCGAAGGGTTCCAGCGCGACGTTTCGACTTCGCTCGCTGCGCGAGCTACGCTCAGCGCGAACGGTAACGGTACATCTCTCCGTCTTTTCATCGATACTGCCGCAGTGCATACGAGTCCGGCTTCGCCATGAACGCTATCGCCAACCCGATCCCCGCCCGCCACAAGAACGTCAATCGCGCCGAAGTCTGCGATCAGAACTTCATCGAGTTCGTGCAGGCCTTCGACGGTGCGGGTGCTCGCCAGCCCTCAGCCCTCAGCTCTCAGCCCTCGTCTGCGGTACTGCCGGGGAGTCTGTGCACTGTGGCCGACTTCGTCGACCTGTTCGACTCGCAACTGATCAGCCGCCATCTCGACCTCATGGCGCGTGTGCTGCGCGTCAAGAACAAGGTGTTCTACACGATCGGTTCGTCCGGGCACGAAGGCAACGCGATGGTCGCGCGGCTGACGCGGCACACAGACCCCGCGTTTCTGCATTATCGCAGCGGCGCGTTCATGGCGGAGCGCTTCCGCAAGCTGCCCGGAATGGATCCGATCATGGATTCGGCGCTGAGCTTCGCCGCGAGCAAGGACGACCCGGCGTCCGGTGGCCGCCACAAGGTATGGGGATCCAAGCCGCTCTGGGTACTGCCGCAGACGTCGACGATCGCCTCGCACCTGCCGAAGGCACTCGGGACCGCCGTTGCGATCGAGCAGGGCAAACGCATCGGCCACAAGCTGCCGATTCCGGACGATTCGATAGCAATCTGTTCGTTCGGCGACGCGTCGGCGAACCACGCGACCGCGCAGACCGCGTTCAACACGGCGCAGTGGACTGCGTATCAGCAGCTGCCCGCACCGATCCTGTTCGTCTGCGAAGACAACGGCATCGGCATCTCGGTCAAGACGCCGCGCGACTGGATCGGCGCGAGCTTCAGCGGCCGCCGCGACCTGGATTACTTCACGGCTGACGGGCTTGACCTTGCGTCTGGCTATGAGGGCGTGGCGCGCGCGGTGCACCACTGCCGCACGACGCGCCGGCCGACGTTCCTGCATCTGCGGACGACGCGGATCATGGGCCATGCCGGCACGGACTTCGAAATCGAGTGGCGCAGCGTCGAGGAGTTGATGGCGGTCGAAGCGAGCGATCCGTTATTGCGCTCGGCGGCGATCGCGCTCGAGGCGGGTGTTTATACAAAGGAGCAATTGCTGGCGAAATACGAACACTTCCGCAAGCAGTGCTTTGCCGCGGCCGAGGAAGCCGATCGCCGGCCGAAGCTGACCGATCTCGCCGACGTTATCTCGCCGCTTGCCCCGTACCATGCCGACAAGGTCGACACAGAGGCGAAGCGCGCCGACTATGCCGAAAAGCGCCTGGCCGTATTCGGCGGCGAGGCGAAGTTGCCCGAGCGCCAGCCGCCGAGGCATCTGGCCATCCTGATCAACAACGCGCTGCACGATCTGTTGGCGAAATATCCGGAGACGCTGCTGTTCGGTGAGGACGTTGCCCAGAAGGGCGGCGTCTACACGGTCACGAAGGGGCTGAACAAGACATTCAAGGGTGCGCGCGTCTTCAACACGTTGCTCGACGAGACAATGATCCTCGGTCTCGCGCAGGGCTTCGCCAACATGGGCATGCTGCCGCTGCCGGAGATCCAGTACCTGGCGTATTTCCACAACGCCTGCGACCAGATCCGTGGCGAGGCGTCATCGCTGCAGTTCTTCTCGAACGGGCAGTACCGCAACCCGATGGTCATGCGCATCGCCAGCCTGGGGTATCAGCGCGGCTTCGGTGGACATTTCCACAATGACAATTCGGTAACGGCCTTGCGCGACATTCCCGGACTCGTGATCGGCTGCCCGTCGCGGGGTGACGACGCGGCGATGATGCTGCGTACGTTGCTCGCGCTGGCCAAGGTCGACGGGCGCGTGTGCGCGTTCCTCGAGCCGATTGCGTTGTACATGATCAAGGACCTGTACGCCGCCGGCGATGGCCAGTGGCAGTTCACGTATCCGCCACTCGACCAGGCGATGACGCTCGGCGAGGAGCGTGTCTACGCTCCTGAAGCGAAGGACCTCGTGATCTTCTCGTTCGCCAACGGCGTGCCGATGAGCTTGCGCGCCGCACGTGACATCGAAAAGGCACATGGCTGGAAAGTGCGCGTGGTCGACCTGCGCTGGCTGTTGCCACTGAACGACGCGGCGATCGCGCGTCATGCGCGCGAATGCTCGCGCATCCTCGTCGTCGACGAGGGACGGAAGTCCGCCGGCGTAGGCGAGGGCATCATCACCGCGATCGTCGAATCGGGGAGCGGGGCCAAGCCGTTGCGCCGCGTCGTCGGTGTCGACACGTTCACGCCATTGGCTGGCGCGGCGTTCCTCGTGCTGCCGGGCGAAGCGGATATCGTCGCCGCGGCTGCTGAATTGGCGGCCCGTTAGCAACGCACCTCAACGAGACCGCGACGCACCGAGCTTCACCTCTCCCGCTGGCGGGAGAGGTCGACGCGCGGCCTCTCTCGGCCATCCATGGCCTTCGAGGCACTTGGACTCCTGCCCGGCGAAGCGTGGCGGGTGAGGGTGGCGGTCGGAAGAGCGATCGCGCGCTGCCTTGGCGCCACCCTCATCCATCGCTTCGCGCCACCTTCTCCCGCCGGCGGGAGAAGGGAAATGCAAGGCGGTCTGCTCGTATTCCGGACTTGGTGGGTAGGGTCACTCATCCTTCTCGTCGAAGCTCTCTGGCTTCAGGTTGCCTTCGAGTTCCTGCACCGCGCGGTCGACGCCCGCGGTTTCTATCGAGGCGTTGAAATTCTTTTCCATCGCCTTGTCCCCGTGACAGAACTTGTTGCGCTGCGCTGACAGATCCATGACCTTGCGTACGTCGTCGCCGCTCATCCCGGGTCTCCATACGCGCTTGACCTCGGCAAAGACGGCTTCGAGCAGTTCGCGCACGTCGTTGAGGTAGACCTTGTCGTGCATTACCGGGCCGTGCCCTGGCACGATCGTCGTCGCATCGAAATCGGCGAGCTTCCTGAGCACCGCGGGCCACTCCGTCAGGTAACTGCCGTAAGAGAACGGAATTGGATGCACGAGGATGTCGCCGGTGATCAGCACCTTCGCGTCGGGCACATAGGCGAACAGGTCGCCGGCCGTGTTGCCGCGTCCGAGATGCATCAGCCTGACCAATCGGCCGCCGAGGTCGATGTCGATTTCGTTCTCGAAAGTCAGGTCGGCGCCGCGATAGCGCATCAGGGCGAATTCGGGCTTGGCCGCCTCTACCTCGCCGATGGCCTTCTCGATGCGCGCGCGCCGGTCCGGCGCAATCGGCGTGCCGTCGGGCGCCTTGCCGCTCGCCAGCATCTCGCGCAGCGGTTTCAGGTTGTCTTCGATCTTGGCGCCGTAGTTCACGTAGCGCCCGCCGTATTTGTCCATCATCGGCGCCGTGAAATTCTGCGCGATGATCGTCAGGCCGGGAAACGCGCCGGCGAACTGCGAGTTCGCCATGTAGTGATCCATGTGCCAGTGCGTGATCGCAAGGTAGCGCACCGGCTTGTTGGTCAACTTGCGCATGTCGGCGATCACACGCAGCGCGACGGCGGGGTAGTGGCCGCTGTCGATGACGAGCGCCGCCTTGCTGCCGACGATCAGCGTGATGTTGCCCTGGACCATCGCGAGCGAGGGGCTCTCGATAAACGTCGTAATGCCTTCGGCGACGGGCACCGCGTCGTAGTGGAATTGCGTGTGCACGCGCGAAGCGGGCGGCGGCACTTCCGTGAACGCCGCGATCCCGGCCGAGCTGCGGATTGCATCGTCGGAAAACGGCGAGCGCGGATCGGACCGCGCCGGACCGGCAGCCGCGCCGAACAGGGCGACGGCGAGCGCGAGCGCAAGCATGCGCATGGACTCTCTCCTGGATCCGACAGTGGTCATGGCCTGCTCGTAGCGTCGCGATACGCCGATTCCACGGCCGGGCCGGTCACGTACATGCCGAACGCAAACTGGCGAACCTTCGATGCGCCGGCAAATTGCTCACGAAACGCCGAAAGGTCGACGGCCTTGCGCGTCGCTTCCAAGGTTTCGCCGCTGGCGACAGCGGCCGTAACCTGTGTGTCGATGCTGGCGAACAGTTCGCGCTCCTGCTTCACGTAGTCCGGTTTGCGCATGACTGGTCCATGTCCCGGCACGAAAATCGCCGGACTCAACACCAGCAACGCATCGAGCGTGCCGGGCCAGTCGCGCACGTGCGACTGGTCGCTGCCGACCAGCGGGACCGGCCAGACGACGAGGTCGCCGGTTGCAGCGATGCGCTCATTTGGCAGCCACACGACGAGGTCTGCCCTGGTGTGGCCGTTGCCGAGATGGCGTATTTCGATACGGCGCTTGCCTCGAACGAGCGTGAGGCCTTCGTCGACGTCGATGTCGGGGAGCACGGTTTCCGCGCCGGGCACGACCTCCATGTAGTGTTTCACCAGGCGGATATCGCTGGCGTAGCTGACGCGTTCCTCATCCGAGATCGGCTCGTCGCGCAGGTTCTTGCCCTTGTCCATCTGCGCCTGCATCTGGCCGGCGAACTGCGGCGCACCTTCGATCATCTGCTTGCGGTTGTTCCGGCCGGTCTGCGGCAGGTACTCGCGCAGGCTCGCGTGGCCGATGAAGCGCACGTCGGGAAAGGCCTTGCGCCAGGCGGCGTTGCCGATGACGTGATCGTCGTGCCAGTGGGTGTTGACGAGAAAGCTGACCGGCTTGGCCGCGATCTTGCGCAGCGCCTGGATCATTTCCGCCGACGCTTCTGGCGCATCGACGACGACGACGTCGTTGTCGTTGACGATGAACAGGCTGTTGGCGTCGACCATGAGGCCGGGAGGATCGGTGCGAATCGCGGCGTAAACACCATCGGCCAGCTGCTCGACCATGAAGCCGCCGGCAGCCGCGGACTCCCGCGCGGATGTCGCGGGCTGCTCGGCCGCTAAGCTCGCCTGCGCCGCGGCCAGAATGAGCGGGAGGACCCTGGCAATCGGAAGAAAGGATTTCAGGTTCATTGCAAGGACAGTCCAGTCGATAGATATGGCTCGGACTCACCAGCCATGACTCCGGACACTGTCGCCGGATGTGCCAACGGGGCATGCTTTGAGTCGTCGCATCACAGCCTGGTTCGTTGCGTATGACCGAACAAGTGCTCGATTCTGACCTGCATCTGAACTACGCGGCGGATCTGCCGGGTTCAGCGGAAACGCCGGTGCGCGGCTGGCGCGCCGGTGATCTGATCGTCGACCTGGAACTGCGCCGCCTCTACCGCGATGGCCGGCGGGTCACGTTGCAGGAGACACCGCTGCGCCTGCTCTGCCTGCTGCTCGAACGCGGGGGGCGCCCGCTTGCCCGCCGCGAACTGCATGAGGCGCTGTGGCCTCGCTATGAGTGGGACAGCTTCGAGCGCAACGTGAACACGGCTGTGCGCAAGCTGCGCCAGGCGATCGGCGACGACGCGCGTGAGCCGCGCCTGATCGAGACGCTGCGCGCCAGCGGTTATCGCTGGATCGGGCAGGCGCCCGGTGCGCTGTCCACGGTACCGATATTCGAAGCGGACGCGAATACCGCGATGGCCGGCCATGCCACGCCAGCGATCGCCATTGCGTCACGACCCGTCTGGCGCCGCGCGCTCGTGCCTGGCGCGATCGCGGCCGGCCTCATCTGCCTTCTGGTTTTCGTCGCTGCGTATTCCCCGCCACAACCGCGTCCCTTGCTTGTCGTCGATGTCGACAACCCCGCAGGGTTCGCGCCCCCGGACACGGCCAAGGTGCGGGTGCTGCGCGAAATGCTCGCGGGTGCACTTGCTACGAACGCAGCGGCGAGCGAGGCTGGCGCACCGGTTCGTGTCGCGCTGACGCTGCGCAACGACCAGCCCGTCAATGCCGAGGTCAGCGGTCGAGGTGGTAAAGAGCGCATCGCGCTCGGCGATACCGCGTTCGGCCGCGAACGACTGCTCGTCGAGGTCGCGTCGCGAATGCCGGCGGCCGCGGTTTCTCGCGCCGACACGACGTTGCCGGCTCCCGCGCAACGCGCGTTTGCCGAGGCCGGCACTCTGATTCCCGGCGTAACCGATACGGCCTCGGTCGAGCGCGTGCTCGGCCTGCTCGAAAGTGTATTGAGCGCCGTGCCGAACCATGCCGGCGCGCTGCGCATGTATGCGCGTGCGCAACGCCTGCACGCGGTGTTCGGGCGAAACGCCGCAGATGCGCGCGAACGCCGCCTGCTTGCGCGCGACGCCTTGCGCCGCGCCGTCCGCGCCGACCCGCGCTCGGCAGGAATTGCGGCCGATGTCGCCGGTCAGCTGTTCTGGGGCGAATGGAACTCGAAGGAAGCCGCAGACTGGTTTGCCCTGGCCAGGCGCGCGGCGCCGCAGGACGCCGAAGTATTGCGGTCCTATGCATGGTTCGCGCTGGCCGACGACCGCATCGATGCGGCCCTCGAGGCGATGAATGCCGCGCTGGCGGTCGCGCCGCTGAGCGTGGATCTGCATTCGGACCTCGGCTGGTTCTATTTCCGCACCGGCCGCTACGACGATGCGTTGCGTCAATGCCGCGTGGCGCTGCAGATGTCGGCGCGCGACGAGTCGGCTCAGACTTGCGAAGAGCGCGCATTGTCGGAGCTCGGGCACCCCGAACAGGCCTGGGAGGCGCTGCAGCGCCACGCACCGCAGTGGCTCGATGCGCGCAGCATGCAGGAATTTTCCAAGGCGGGAGCCGATCGCGCCTACCGCATGGCAATGCATCTTGCGGCGGCGCGAACGCGCGAGCGCTTCGGCGCGGGTTTCGAAAGCGCCAGTCTGGAAGCAATAGCCGGCGACCGGAGCGCGGTCGACAGTGATCTTGCCGCCGCCGTGGCGCTTGGCGATCCGGGCCTGCACATGGCCCGCGTGACGCCGGAACTTGCCCGCATGCTGGGGGCTCCGGCCGTGCGCCATCTCGCCGACTCCGGGGCAGCGCCGCTCTTGGCCGGCGACTCGGGTTGAGCGCAAGCCGATATCGAACGATCTGAACATCCTGTCCAGCCGTTCGAGCACCAAGTCCGGCGCAGGTCCGGACTTGGCTACCGCGCCACAGCCAGCTTTGGCGCGCAGGCGGTCCGTGGCCCAAGTTTGAAGCCGGCGTTTCCTTCGGATGTGAGCGCGCCGGGTCAACGTGGCTGGAGAACCGGTGGGTGAATCGCCTATGATTCACCGGCAATGTCCCAGAGCCAGTCCTTAACAATCCTGTTCGCCGACGTCAGCGGCAGCACCAAGCTGTTCGAGACACGCGGCGACGTTGAGGCGCGCCGCCTCGTTTCGGCCATGCTCAACGCATTGGCGGAAGTCACCGGCAGGCACGGCGGCCACGTCATCAAGACGATCGGCGACGAAATCATGTGCACGTTTCCGGGACCGATGCAGGGCCTGCTCGGCGCGGTCGACATGCAGAAGCGCATCCACCAGGACGTGATCTTCGCCCAGCTGAGCCTGGCGGTCCGCATCGGCCTGCATCATGGCGACACTCTGGTAGAGGACAACGACGTGTTCGGCGACGCGGTCAACACGGCGGCGCGCATGGCTTCTCTGGCCAAGCGCGAGCAGATCATCACCACGGCGAGCACGGTCCGCATGCTGACAAACTCCGGCATGTTGCGCACGCGCTCGGTCGGCACGGCGCGCGTCGCCGGCAAGCAGCTGCCGATCGACATCGTCGACGTGACCTGGCAGGAAGACACGTCGAACGTTACGATGGTGCAACGCGCGATCCGCCTCGATGCGAGCCCGCAGACGCGCATCCACCTGCAGTTGCGCTATCGCGGCCAGGCGATCGAGCTGGACGAACTGTCGCCGCCGTTCACGCTCGGCCGCGACGCGACCAGCAGCCTGATGGTCGAGGCCGAGTGGGTGTCGCGCTACCACGCGTTGATCGAATACAAGCGCGGCTTTTTCGTCCTCAGCGACCGCTCCACGAACGGCACCTACGTCCAGTTCGGCGAAGACGACGAACTTCGCCTGCATCGCGACGAAGTGCACCTGCGCCGCGGCGGCATCATCAGCCTCGGCCAGACGATCGCGCTGAATCCGGATCACCTGCTCTACTTCCAGTGCGGTGAGTCCTGAAGTCGGCTCAGGGAGCCTCGAAGCCGTTCTTGAAAATGAGTTCGACGTACTCGAACGCGCCAATGTCGCAAGCAGGACCGGAAGGACGATGGACGCCGCGTTGATCCGTCGTGACGCTTGCCCCGAGGTCGTCGGTGCAGCCGGACGGATTGCCCTTGTCGATTGCCGAGCCGCCCGGCGAGATCGTATGCGTCCGGGTCAGCCCGCCGTTGAACTGCAGCGGTCCGAGCAACGGGTTGTCCGTGCTGTACGGGCCACTCACGGTGCAATGGCTGGCGTCGACGAACTCCACGATGTTGTAGCCCTGTGAGGTGATGGTTCCAACGCAGTCGTCGACGTCCAGGGTCGGATAGGGCACGGTCGGGATGACAACTCCATTGCCGGCGATGATGCTGTCGACGACGGTCAGCGTGCCGGCCGCTGCATTCGAAATACCGCCGCCGACGTTGAAACCGGAGTCGTCGGCATTGGCTTGATTCTGGGTCACGGTAACGTTGTACAACCCGGTAGTGCCGGAGTTGTTGTGCAAGCCGCCGCCATTGCCGTCGCTGAAATTTCCGGAAATCGTATCGTTGATCAGCACCAGCGGATAACCGCCATGGTATATGCCGCCGCCAACCGCGGCGCGGTTGCCGCTGATCGTGCTGTTGCGGATCGTAACCGCGTAACCGATGAGGAATAGTCCGCCGCCGTACCCTGGAGACGAGGCGCCGCTGTAGGTGCTGTTGCCGCTGATCGTGCTGTCGGTGATCGTCAGCGTGCCTTGGCTGTACATGCCGCCGCCGTAGGCGTTGTGCGCGCCGGTCTTGTTGTTGGCGAGCAGGCAGTTCGTCATCGTCAACGGCCCGGCATTGTAGATGCCGCCGCCCCAGTCGTTGAGCCCGCTCGCGGTGTTGTCGGTAACCGCGACGTTGTCCAGCGTCAGGATCCCGACGTTGTAGATTCCGCCAGCGAGATTTGCCGAGAAACCGTTCTTGATCCTGATGCCGGACATGCTGACGGAAACGTCGCCATTCGTGCAGGATTGGTTCTGCTGGTTGACGACGTTGCCGACGCACCGGAACAGGACGAAAACGCGCTGGCCGGTACTGGCGCCATTGCCGTCGATGATCGTGCTGTTCGGGCCTGCGCCGGTGATCGTGACGCTGTCGCTGACGATGAGGTCGGCTGTGATGCTGTCCTGGGTACTGGTCAGACTCAACAGGTACGTCGCATTGGCCTGGAGCACAATCGTGTCGGCGCCGGCAAGCTTGTTGGCCTCTTCGATCGCTGCGCGCAGTGTGCAGATGTGATTGCCGGCCGCCGTTTCGCAGATGCCGTTGCCGGGATTGGCATCATGGACGTCGGCCGTGCTGTTGACGGTAAATATGGCCGCCAACGCATCGCAACTGCCGAAGCATGCGCACACGGCGAAGACGATCAACACGGCGCAGGCGTGCCTGAGGAGGTGCCGCGTTGAGGTGTAGCCGGTTTGTGACTTCATTCGCCACCTCGCTGATTGCAACAGCAGCCCGTGTTCGCGTCCGGCTGGTGCGCGTGCCGGCGGCGGTCGGGAACAATCAACGCCGTCCGGCGGCAAAGTGCGTCATTTGCTGCAGAGCAGGGACTAGGGGCCAGGGACCAGGGACCAGAACGTCGAAGGCCTGCTCTCCCTAGCCCCTAGTCCCTAGCCCCTGCTTTTATTCAAACCCGCTCTTGAACACCGTGTCGTAAGCGGCAGGCGGCAGATCGGCGCCCTGGAAAACGCCGAGTGGCGAATAGCCCGAGTAGCCGGGGAACACGTAGTAGATGTTCGGATTGGCCAGGCGGCGGATCAGCGCCTCGGACAGCACGCGGCGATAGTCGGTCGTCACGTTGACGTCGGCGCCTTCGAACAGTTGGTCGTCGGCCAGTCCCGGGAACGTCCCGAATACCTGCCCGCCATTCACCGACGCGCCGATTGCCAGCATCACCGTTCCGTAGCCATGATCGGTGCCGCCGGACGCGTTCTCGAGCACCCGCCGGCCGAATTCGCTGACCGTGATCACGGTCACGTGCTGCATGTAATTGCCGTTCGCATCGGTCGCGAGGTCTGTGTAGAACGCGTTGAGTGCCTCCGACAAGCCCTGCGTCTGATTGCCGAAATAGTCGTAGCCGTCGGTCGGCTTGCCTTGGCCGTTGTGCGTGTCCCAGCCGCCGAGATCGACCGTCGCGATGCGCAAGCCGACGTTTTGCTTGATCAGTTGCGCGATGTTGCGCAGCTGGCTGCCGAACGTCGACCCGATCGTTCCGGCGCTCGGCGAGTAGTTCGCGCCGCCGGACGGCTGATAGCCGGTCAGGTTGCTGGCCGAGTACTGGCCGAAATTGATCGAGCGGAACAGGCCGAGCGCATCGAGCGTCGACATGCCGGCTTGCGCCAGCGGCAACGTGCTCGATTGCCACAACGACGGCAGCACCTGCACCAGACCATTGAGGCCGGCAAGCTGCGGCGAATAGTCGTCGCTGGAATTCCATGGCCAGTTGCCCTGGTCGAGGCGGAAATCCTGGCCGCTGTTCATCGTGATCGCTTCTGCGCTGCCGAGCAGGCTCGTTGCGGTGATGCTGCCCATGCTCGCCGCAGGAACGGGAATGTTCGCCGGCAGTCCGCCACTGATCAGATGCCGAGTCAGCCAGCCGACACCCGCGCCGCTGCCGCCGCCGCTGCCGACCTCGAGATTTGCCTGCGCCTCGAAATGGCTGCGCACGACCGGTTGCGGATTGGCTTGGCCGGCGCCGACCACGACGCCGAGGTGTCCCTGCGCATACAGCGTACTCAGCGCCGTGGCGCGCGGATGCAGCTGCCAGTTCGTCGCGCCGAGTGGCAGCCCTGCGCCGGTGCCGGAATACGGGATGCGCGTGTCGATGCGGTTGGCTTCGTAATGCGCACGGTCCGGATGGCTCTGGCCCGGCGATACGAGGCTCAACGCATCCATCGCGCCGCGCAGGAACACGATAACGAGCGTGTCCTGCGATGCGCTTGCCGTGCTGTCGAAAACGCCGTAGCTGTTGGCGGCGCTGCCGGCCAGCGTCGCGGCACAGCAGCCCTTGAGGAAATCGCGACGATCGAGTTGCGGCAGATTCATCGCGGCATTCTCAGCGTGTCACGGTGGCGCCGATGCGGGCCCTCTCCCCCGAGCGTGCTCGGGGGAGAGGGTTGGGTGGGGGGGAAGCGCGAAGCATTTCCGCGCGTGTCGGCAAGCGTTAGCGCCGCCCCCTCACCCCAGCCCGCTCCCCCATCGATGAAGCCGATGGGGGAGAGGGAGAAATCAGTGGCGCGCGGATTCTTCATGGTCTTCCCTCACCGCGTCAGGAAATCGGGGCTGCACAGGATCAGCGCGACCATCGAACGCAGGCGCGACTGTGGATAGTGCATTTTCAGGTTGCCGGCGCCGGCCCAGTTGTCCGCCGCCAGCGCCGTGTCCAGCGAGTCAGTCGGCGGCGCGCTCTGGCGCATGAAATCGACTGCTGCATTGTATACATTGGCCGGACGGTAGCCGAGGATCTTGTCGCACCACAGTCCGGCGATGTTCGCTGCCGTGCGGTTCGCGGCGACCGGAATCGCCGCCAGAGTCTGGCCGAGCACATCGGCGATGTACGGCGAGCCGGCGACGACGCGGTCGCGCGTCGTTTCGACGAGCTGGGCGAGCATGCGCAGCGTCATGCCGAGCGCGCCGGTGCTTGCCCATGCGGTTTGCACGTCGGGATAACCGTTCGGAGCCGGCCAGTAGAACGGCCGATGGCCGGCGGCCTGCAGCGCGTACATCACGGCGTCGGTCGTGGTCCAGGTGTTGGTCTGGTAGGCCGGATTCGGATTGTCCAGGTCGGGCACCGGCGTGAAGTCGGCAGCGAGCGCACGCAGCGCGCTGACCATCGCCGCGCCGGGGCGCTTCATCTTCTGACCCCAGGTGGCGAGGAACTCCGGCGACGTCAGGATCGCCTGCGTCGTCAGCTGCAACTGGTTCGGGGCCAGATAGTTCTGCAGGAATACGTTCGCGACGTTCGCGACCAGGCTGCTCGACGGATTGTCGCCGACCAGACGGCGGCACATCTTCGTAGCGATGAACGTCGCCACGCCCGGGTGTGCGGCCAGCCAGTCGAAGATGTGCTGGCCGCCGGTCATGCCGGTGTTCGCGGAAATGTAGCGGTTGAGAAAGAACAGCTGGTACTTGTAGTGCGACGAATTGTCGAAGGCGAACGTGCCGAGCGGCTGGTTGTCGATCGCGGTGTATGGCCACGTGCTGCCCGAGATCGTCCAGCCACTGAGCGCGCTGGTGACCTGATAGACGTCATTGTCGACGTACTGCAGCCGGATCGAGCCGCCGTCGGCTGCCGTGACCGTTGGCAGGTTGTACTGACCGGTCAGCTGGTCCGGTTCGGTGACGCCGGCATAGTTCATGGCGCCGAGCGTGTGCAGTTCGCACAGTTCGCGCGCGTAGTTCTCGTTCGGTCCCGCTGCCGTGCTCGAGTACAGGTCGAGCATGTACATCATCGACGCCGACTCGCCAACCGCGACAAGCATCGATTTGAAATTGCCGAATACCCCATTGCCCGCCGCGGTATCGCGGAAGATCGCATCGAACGCCGGAAACATCGGGCCGCCGTCGTAGTCCCAGCCGAACACGCTGAAGTGGTCGTGCCAGAAATCGACCATGACCTCGAATAGCTGCCGCTGGCTGTAGGTCTGGCGGATGATAGTCGCGCATTCGACTTCGGCGACCGGCAGCATGCGGTGGTTGTAGTTCGCGGTGTCGGCGTGGTGTGTCGACCAAAGCTGGTTTGGCGTGAGGCTCAGAGTCTGGAAATTGGCCGAGGCAACGCGGGCGTCGCAGGCCGCGTCGCTGATGGAAGCCGGGGCAAGCTGCTGGGCGAGCCATGCGCTCCAGCGCGCCGAGTCATTGCCGCCGAGTGCGTTGAACGCGGACAGATCGGATTGCGTGCAACCGAACGTCGCGCGATTGAGCCAGGCAACTGCAGATGGCGGTCCACTGAGAGTCAGCGCCGGTGCGGATTGCGCATCCACCTGAGCCAGGCGTGTATCGACCGGGGCCTTGCCCGCGCGGCGCATCGCAGCCGGCTGTGGCGACAGGTCGACCCCGAGCGCCGACGCCAGCACGCTCAATGCGCGACGGCGTGAGTTGGCGGCTGCTGACGCGGCAGTCGTCGAAGACATGCGATTCCCTTGCTGCGGTACAACGAATTGACTCTACCCGATTTCGCGCATCGGTTTGTGACGATGTGCACAGTGAGTGTGCGCACGCGAGTTCCATTCGAGTTGTCGGGAAGAGGAGCGGAGTGAAGCTCGCGTGAAGATGTGGAACGCGCATCGGACGCGCCAGCTTCGTCCGCGCACTCGCGCTGATATCGAATCTCTCGATCGGCAAGTCAGACGATGATCGGCTCGGGTTCCAGCATGACGCCGAAGCGCTCGAACACTTTCGCTTGCACACGCTGTCCGAGCGCCCAGACCTGCTCGCCGGTGGCGCGGCCGTGGTTGACCAGCACCAGCGCGTGCTGATCCGACACGCCGGCGTCGCCGTCGCGCACGCCCTTCATGCCGCATGCCTGGATCATCCACGCTGCGGAAATCTTGCGCGCGCCTTCTGCCGCGCTCCACGTTGGCAGCGCGGGATGCTCCCGCTGAAGTTCGAGCGCAACGTCCGAAGCGACGACCGGATTCTTGAAAAAGCTGCCGGCATTGCCGATCACGGCGGGATTCGGCAGCTTGCGCGTGCGCAGGCGGGCGACGGCCTCGGCGACTGTCGCGGCGCTCGCCGCGCAATTCATCGCTGCGAGTTCTTCGGCGATCCCGGCGTAGTCCATGCGCAGGTCGCCTTCGCGCGGCAGCAGGAACTCCACCGCCGTCACCACGTAGCGATCCGGCGTGCGCTTGAACAGCGAATCGCGGTAGGCGAATCGGCAGCTGGCGTTGTCGAGCCGCGCGATGACCGCGGTCTCGCGGTCCCAGGCCTCGACGGTCGCGATGAATTGGCTGATCTCGCGGCCGTACGCGCCGATGTTCTGGATTGGTGCCGCGCCGACGCTGCCAGGTATGAGCACGAGATTTTCCAGACCGACGAAGCCGCGCGACAACGACCAATGCACGAACTCGTTCCAGTTCTCGCCGGCTTCGACTCGCACCAGCGCTGCCTGCCCGTGATCATCGACAATGCGAATGTCGTGGGTTGCGATCGAGACCACCGTGCCGGGCCAGTCGCGCGTGAACAGCATGTTGCTTCCGCCGCCGAGGATTAGCAGCGGATTTTTCCGAACGTATGGAATCGCCAGCACCTCGGCCAGCGCCTCGGGTCTGCGCACGTCGATGAGAATTTCCGCGCGAGCAGGAACCCGGAACGTGTTGCGCCCTTCGAGCGATGCATTCTCGACGATCGTGTATCCCGGTTCGGTCGCGACTCCGGTCGTGCGCGGATTCATCGCGCGCGATCCGGCTTGCGGCTGCGTATCGCTTCGACGCATTCGCCGATCAGGGCCGGGCCGCGGTAGACCATGCCGGTGTAGAACTGCAC
>DASSGP010000407.1:0-3188 GCA_035693405.1 Rudaea sp.
GACAACCCGATCGTGGTCAGCAGGCCGACCTGGAAATAGACGTCGTTCTGCAGGCCCAGCGCCGTGGCCGCGGCGAGCGCACCGAGGATTCCGAGCGGCACGACCATGATCACGGAAATCGGCACGGTCCAGCTTTCGTACAGCGCCGCGAGGCTCAGCAGCACGACCAGGATCGAAAGTCCGTACAGCATCGGCGCCTGCGAGCCGGACTGCTGCTCCTGCAACGAGACGCCGGTCCACTCGTAGCCGATTCCGGCCGGCAGCTTTTGCATGAGACTCTGCATCGTCGCCATTGCCTGTCCCGTGCTCCTGCCTGGTGCGGCCTCGCCCTGGATCTCGACCGACGACACGCCGTTGTAGCGTTCGAGTTTCGGCGAACCGTAGTTCCACGAGCCGTGTGCGAACGAAGTGAACGGCACCATACCGCCGCTGGTGTTGCGCACGTACAGCGTGTTCAGATCTTCCGGATTCATGCGGAATGGCGCATCGGCCTGGACGTAGACCTTCTTGATGCGACCGTCCGTGTCGAGAAAATTGTTGACGTAGCGCGAACCCCAGGAGATCGAGAAGGTCTGATCGACGTCGCTCAGGTTGATGCCGAACGCGCTGGCTTTCTCGCGGTCGATGTCGATCTTGTACGTCGGGTTGTCGCTCAGGCCATTGGCCCGCACGAGGGCGAGGTCCGGATTCTGCCTGGCCGCAGCAAGAAGCTGATCGCGCGCCTGCATGAGCTTGGCGTGGCCGAGGCCGCCACGATCTTCGAGCTCCAGATCGAAACCCGATGCCGTTCCCAGGGCCGGGATCGTCGGCGCATTGACCGGAACGATGACGGCATTCTGATATGACGCGAAGTGCTTCGCCGTGCGCGCAAGGACCGCCTGCGCCTTGAGGTCGGCGCGGGTGCGTTCGGACCAGTCCTTGAAGCGCACGAAGACCATGCCCTGGGTTTGTCCGCGCCCGGCGAAATTCAAACCGTTGATCTCGAATGCCGCCTCGACGGCGGTTGCCTCGTCGTGCAACAGGTACTTCGAGACATCGTCGAGCGCGGCCATCGTGGTGGCCTGCGTCGAACCCACGGGCGTCTGCACCTGGATGTAGGCGATGCCCTGGTCTTCGTCCGGCAGAAACGCGGTCGGCAAGCGCCCGAACAGAAAGCCGACCGCGACGATCACCGCGGCATAGATCAGCAGCCAGCGCCCGAAGCGGTTGATCACGCCACGCACACCACCCACGTACTTGTCTCGGACGCGGTCGAACGCGCGATTGAACGCACCAAAGAAACCTTTCTTCGGCGCTTCTCCGCCTTTATGCACGGGCTTCAATAGCGTCGCGCACAGTGCCGGGGTGAGCGACAAGGCGACAAAGACCGAGAGCAGCATTGCCGAGACGATCGTCAGCGAGAACTGCCGGTAGATTGCCCCGACCGATCCGCCCGAGAACGCCATTGGCACGAACACGGCGCACAACACCACGGCGACGCCGACAAGCGCGCCGGTGATCTGCCCCATCGCCTTGCGCGTCGCCTCACGCGGCGACAAACCTTCCTCCGACATCACTCGCTCGACGTTTTCGACAACGACGATCGCATCGTCGACCAGCAAGCCGATCGCGAGCACGATACCGAACATCGACAGCGTATTGATCGTGAAGCCGCAAGCCGCCATGGCGCCGAAGGTGCCGAGCAGCACGACCGGCACCGCGATGGTCGGAATCAGCGTCGCACGGAAGTTCTGCAGGAACAGGTACATCACGAGGAACACCAGCACGATGCCCTCGAACAGCGTCTTCACGACCTCGGTAATCGAAATCTTCACGAACGGCGTCGTGTCATACGGATACACGATCTGCAACCCGTGCGGAAAGTACGGTGTCAGTTCCGCAAGGCGCGCGCGCACGGCATTCGCCGTCGCCAGCGCATTGGCGCCGGGCGCAAGCTGCAAGCCGATCCCCGATGCCGGCTGGCCGTTGTATTTCGAGTCGATGAAGTAAGTTTCCGGACCCAGCTCGACGCGCGCGACGTCGCGCAGCCGCACCTGGGCACCATCGGTCGTGACCTTCAGCAGCAGGTTGCCGAACTCCGTTGGCGTGTGCAGCAGTGTCGCCTCGGTAATTGTGGCTGTCAGCCGCTGCGTTGTCGGCGCCGGGGTGCCGCCGAGCTGGCCGCCGGCGACCTGCACGTTCTGGTTCTGGATCACGGTCGTGACGTCGACCGGCGTCAACGCAAAGCTGTTGAGCTTGTCCGTGTCGAGCCATATGCGCATGGCGTACTGCGTGCCGAACACGTTGAAGTTGCCGACGCCGTCGATGCGGCTCAAAGGATCCTGCAGGTTCGAGACGATGTAGTTGGCAATGTCGTAGCGCGACATGCTGTTGTCGCCCGACACGAAGCCGACGATCATCAGATAACCGTTGCTCGACTTGGTCACGCGAATGCCGGCTTGCTGCACCTGCGCCGGCAACAATGGCGTGGCGAGTTGCAGCTTGTTCTGCACCTGCACCTGCGCGATGTCGGGATCGGTCCCGGCCGCGAACGCCAAGGTCGTCGTCGCCGTGCCGGAGTCATCGGAATTCGACGACAGGTACAACAGGTGATCCAGTCCGCTCATCTGCTGCTCGATCACCTGCACGACGGTGTTTTCGACGGTCTGCGCGGAGGCCCCCGGATACGTCGCCATGATCTGGATCGATGGCGGAGCGATCGTCGGGTACTGCTCGGTCGGCATCGAGAGGATCGACAATCCGCCTGCCAGCATGATCAGTATCGCGATGACGATCGCGAAGATTGGACGGTCGATGAAGAACCTGGCCATTGCAGCAGTCCTCGGTCAGTCCGCGGCGCGGTCGCTGACCGCCGCCTCGGAGTCTTGCGTAGAGGTAGCCGGCGCAGTGGCGGTCGGATTGGACGGCGCGGTCTGCGCTGTGGTGTTCGCCGGCGCCTCGACCGCATGCACTTCGACGCCGGGTTGGACTTTCTGCACGCCGCTGACGATGACCCGATCGCCGAGATCGAGGCCGCTTTCGACAACCCATTGGTCGCCGCTCGTACCCTTGAGCTGCAACTGGCGCGAAGCAACTTTGTTGTCCGGGCCGACGACCAGCGCCGTCGCCTGGCCTTTCGGATCATGCGTCACACCGACCTGCGGCACGAGAATGGCGTTTTCGTTGACGCCTTCTTCGATGCGCGCGCG
>DASSGP010000408.1:0-32540 GCA_035693405.1 Rudaea sp.
CATGCGTCGCGTCGCCGAGCCGGCCGAAGATTACACGTTGCTCAGCCCGACCCAACTCGTCGCACGGCTCAAGAAGCTCGAGGCGCAAATGTACAAACACGCGCAGAACCTCGAGTTCGAGGATGCGGCGCGCGTGCGCGACGAGTTGAAGCGCGTGAGAGACGCGACTTTAATATCGTAGATAGGCGGCGCCTTGGCGTTGATGAGGTTCGCGGCCCCCACACCCCCTGACCCGGCCGGGAGAGGGGCTTTAAGCGGGCAACGCCCTTTTGTACGTAACGCAGCGCGGGCTTGGAATCCCGCGCTTCGGCGGAGAATCAAGCTTGGCAATTTGTGCCTCCGCGCCGCCTCGGGTATTCCTCGCGGCCTTCGGGGAGGGTTAGCTCGGCGGTAGCGCACTAGCTCGACCCGGTAGGGGTCACAGGTTCGATCCCAGTACTGCCCACAACGAATCCACGTGTGAAACGCCGATCAATTGCAACGCATTGGGCGCACTCTGAACTCGCTTTTACGCGCAATCCGTCGCCGTTGATTGGAGTGGCTTGTCCATGGCGTCCAATAGTGACGTGCGCCGCGAGCCGCTCATACAAAAGTCTCCAGCCACGACACAAATGCTTCGCGCTTCTTTGTGGTCATCCTGCGAAATGCTATGAGCAACCGCTCCTCGAGCATGTCTTGTGCGATCGTCACCGGGTCGATCGCCGGAACCTCCTTATCAATGACCAGCGTCTCCCCTCGCCCGGACGCCAGCCATTCGAAGGCCACGTTGCACGATTGAGCGATGCGGATAAGATGTTCGACGGTTGGCGAGGTCTTGCTGGAGCCCTCCCATTGGGCGACTGCACTAGGCACGACTCCGACCTGTTTCGCCATCGCAGATTGACTGAGTCCGGCAATCCGGCGGGCATGGCGGACCCTGTCTGCCAGCGTGCCCGAGAAACGGCGGTCGGTAGAACGACGACTTGGCGGTGCCATACGAGGCCTTCAGCAAGTATCACGTGCTCAGCAATTCTAATCCAAACTACTTAGTGGTGCTGAGCGGACATTCCATGTACCGTCAAAAATGACAACTTGCCCGTACGCGAGCAAGGGGGCGCCTGCCGTGATCAGCAGCACTGTAGAGAGCTAGGCGCCCGCCCTACTTCCAGCTGCAACAAATAAATGGCTAACTTCTCCGCGGGGAGCTGTTGAATCTCTGGGGAGGGATCGCCAGCACCGGGTTGATCGTCAATCGACGGATGCGCTTGCGAAACTACCGGTTGTGAAGTGGCCATGATGATGTACGGCCAGTCCGAGAAATTCCTCGCCTTGCGGGCGCTATTGGGCCGTTTCGCGCGTTGCGACGCCCCGGTCCTCATCGACGGAGAGACGGGCACAGGCAAGGAGCTGGCCGCGCGCGAAATTCATTATGCCGGCGCGCGCAGCTCCAAACCTTTCGTACCCGTGAACTGCGGCGCCCTGCCGGACACGCTGATAGAAAGTGAGCTGTTCGGTCATCGTCGCGGAGCGTTTACCGACGCCAAGACGACCGGCGTCGGCATGGTCGATTGCGCCCGCGGTGGCACCCTTTTTCTCGACGAAGTCGACACGCTGTCGATGAAGGCGCAGGTGACGCTGTTGCGCTTTCTCCAGGACCGTCAATACCGTCCGGTTGGCGGTGGGCAATCGCGCGTGGCCGATGTACGCATTATCGCCGCAACCAACTCCGCGCTCGAAGACTTGGTGGCCGAAGGAAAATTCCGCGCCGACCTGCTGTATCGTCTCAATCCGCTGCACGTGCGGATTCCACCATTGCGCGAGCGCCGGGACGACATCGTGCTTCTTGCCGATCATTTTCTTCGTGAGGCAGCGCTGGCAATGCGCATGCCTGCCAAGCGCTGGTCGGACGCGGCAGTGCAGCTGCTCGTCGCGTATGCGTGGCCCGGAAACATCCGCGAACTCGAGAATGTGTCACTGCGCGCCTGCTTGAGTGCGGACGCAACCGAAGTGGGAGTCGATGCGCTGTTCGCGGCAGAGTCGGCGTTGCTGCGATCCAACGTTGCTGATGCCAGCGTCGACGACTGCGGCACTTTCAGTTCGGCGAAGTCCCGTGCCGTCGCGCTGTTCGAACGGACCTACCTCACCGACCTGATGCAGCGTGCCTCCGGCAACATCAGCGCGGCTGCAACGATGTCCGGCACCGAGCGCCGTCAACTCGGCAAACTGCTGAAGAAGCATCAGATCGAAGCCAGGCGCTTTCACCAATGATCACGGCCGGGTGCTGTCAGACCCGGTGCATCGAAATCTTCGGCGGCTTTCGCAAACCTTGATCCGGCGCGCTTCGCGCGAGATTGCGTGCTTCCGTGCCGGGTGCGAGTTGACCCGGTCTGCACGCGGCACGGTGGTCGTAGCCCGCGCAATATCAAGTACTTGGCCTTGCTTCCGGATTGGCACGCGTGTTGCGTTCATGCGGACTCAGCCCTGTGCGAGGACGACATGCTCTTCGGGCGATCGAGAACACCCAGCGCGGAGGTTGCCGCCACGGTACTCGCCTACTTGCAGCGCCATCCCGACGCTGCGGATACGCTCGAGGGCATCGTGCGCTGGTGGCTACCGCAACAGCGCTACGAGACGGAGAAGGCACGCATCGAACAAGTCCTGGAAACGCTCGTCGGCGTGGGCACCTTGAGACGCGAACGGCTGCCGGACGGCGCTCTCTTGTACGGCTTGTCCAAATCTGGAAGACGCGGCGGCGCTGCGAACCGCCCGTAACCGAAACAGGAACGACTCGACGCCACGATCCACGCTTCAACTGCAAGGAGAAACCAATGCCAGTCGCGCTCACTTATCCAGGTGTTTACGTCGAGGAAATCAAGAGCGGCGTCCACACCATCATCGGCGTGGCAACTTCGGTTACCGCGTTCATCGGCCGTGCCCCGCGCGGACCCGTCAATCAGGCGACGGTGATCAACAGCTTTGCCGATTACGAGCGTCAGTTCGGCGGACTTTCGCTGTCGAGCAGCATGAGCTACGCCGTGCGCGACTTCTACTTGAACGGCGGCCAACAGGCGGTCATCGTCCGGTTGTTCAACCCCGCCTTTGCCAACGCTGCCGATCAAGATGCTGCCGAAGCAGGCGTCAAGGCAATCGCGGATTCCGCAGTCGCCGCCGCTTCCGGCAAGGATGCCAAGAAAGCAGCGAATGACGCGTACACCAAGCTCATCGCCGACCCGAACAGCACCGCGCCGCAGAAAGCCGGCGCAAAGTTCGCATTGGGGGTAATCAGTCTGGTTGCAGATGCAGGCACGCAGGATGACGTCAAGGCTGCGGTGGCGGTTGCACAGACACCCTTCACGGCGCAAATCCCGATTCAGCTGTCGACGCTTCAACCGGACGGCACGTCGAAAGCCGCGGGCAACTTGAACTTTGTCGCATCGAGCCCCGGCGCGTGGGGCAGCAGCCTGCGCATTGCAGTCGACCAGAAGAACGCCCGTGACGATGTCGCACAGGGACTGATTGGACCTTCCGGCGCGAAGAGCGATCTGTTCAATGTCTATGTCACCGACACTGCGTCGAGCCAGAGCGAAACTTTCCTGAATCTCACAGTCAAGGACAGTGCCCGACGCGTGGATCTGGTTCTGCAGTCCCAATCCGCATTGTTGCGATACGACGGAAAACCGGATGGAACCGTTGCGCTTGGGCAAGGGATCGATGCTGTCAGCGCCAAACAGGCCGACGTAACCAAGGCGCAAGCCAAGCTGCTTGCCGACCAGATGAACGGCGCAACGCAGGCCACGCTGGATGCGGACAACGCCGCCATCAGCAAGGCCAAGAACGATGCAGCCACTGCAACGGACCTGGCCGCGTCCGATGGCGGAGAGCTGACGGCCTCTGATTTTCTGCCCGACCAGGGCGAGGCAAACAAGCAAGGATTGTATGCGCTCGAACAGCTGTATTCGCGCGACCAGTTGTTCAATCTGCTCTGCATCCCACCCTACAATCCCGTATCCAGTGTCGGCGCAGTCGACATTGACGTCGATCCTTTCTTGCTGGACTACGCCGCCAGTTACTGCGAAAAACGACGGGCCATGCTGATCGTCGATCCACGGTCGGGTTGGTCGACTACAGCCCAGGCCATCGACGGGTACAACAATGACATCGGCACCCGCAGCAGCAACGCGGCGCTGTTCTTTCCGCGCGTGCTCACGGCCAACCCGCTGCACGACAACCAGATCGAATCGTTCGCGCCGTGCGGCATCGTCGCCGGTGTGTTCGCCCGTACCGACACGCAGCGCGGCGTGTGGAAGGCGCCGGCGGGGATCGATGCTTCGCTGGTCGGCGTGGCGTCGCTGCACGTGCCGCTGACCGACGACGAGCACGGCGAACTCAATCCGCTCGGCATCAATTGCCTGCGCAATTTCCCTGTTTACGGTCGAGTCCTGTGGGGCTCGCGCACGCTCAAGGGTGCCGATGCGTTCGCCGACGAATACAAGTACGTCCCGGTGCGGCGCACGGCGCTGTACATCGAAGAGAGCCTCTACCGCGGCACGCAGTGGGTTGTGTTCGAGCCCAACGACGCGCCGTTGTGGGCGCAGATCCGCCTCAACGTCGGCGCGTTCATGCATAACCTGTTTCGCCAGGGTGCGTTCCAGGGCAGCACGCCGAAGGATGCCTACTTCGTCAAGTGCGATGGCGACACCACCACCCAGAACGACATCGACGCGGGCATCGTCAACATCGTCGTCGGCTTCGCGCCGCTCAAGCCCGCAGAGTTCGTTGTAATCCAGTTGCAGCAAATGGCGGGGCAGATTCAGACCTGAGGAGTAAGTCATGGCGCAGTTCACTGTCAATGCACAGCGCTTCGATCCGTACAAGAATTTCAAGTTTCGCGTGAAGTGGGATGGCCGCTATGTCGCCGGCGTGAGCAAGGTCGGTGGGCTCAAGCGCACGACGGAAGTGGTCAAGCACCGCGAAGGCGGCGACCCGAGTTCGAGCCGCAAGTCGCCGGGCCGGACGGAATTCGAGGCGATAACGCTCGAACGCGGCGTGACCCACGACACCGAGTTCGAGAAGTGGACGAACAAGGTGTGGGATTACGGTTCCGGACTCGGCGCCGAGGTGTCGCTCAAAGACTTCCGCAAGGACATCATCATCGAGCTGTACAACGAAGCCGGGCAGCTCGCGCTCGCCTACAAGGTGTTCCGCTGCTGGGTCTCCGAGTACCAGTCGCTGCCGGACCTCGACGCGAACGCAAACGCAGTCGCAATCCAGCACATCAAGCTGGAGAACGAAGGCTGGCAGCGCGACGTCGAGGTGCCCGAGCCGAGCGAACCGACGTTCACCGATCCATCGCAGTAATTCCAGGCACTGGACCGTTGCCGTGGCAGCCGCATCGCCCGCCGAATCATGCGCGCACTGAACGCCAGCCAGGTGTTGAGCGTCTGGGAACGGGCGATTGATTGCTCGCTGCCGCGCCGCGCAATCATGTTGCTCGCCGCCGCGTGTCCGGAGTCCTCCTGGAACGAACTCGTGGCGTTGCCGCTCGGCCGCCGCGAACAGCTGCTGATGCAATTGCGCGAGCAATTGTTCGGCTCGTCGCTGACCTTGATCGTTCCGTGCCCCGCCTGCAGCGAGCGGCTGGAGTCGACATTGTTGCTCGCGGACCTGCGCATCGATGCCCCCGCGGGCGACGTGATGCGCTCGCTGTCGGTCGGTGACCACGGCATCAGGTTTCGTCCGCCGACCGCGGGAGACCTCATCGACCTGCCCGCAGATGCGCAACAGGCGTGCATCGCGCTGCTCTCGCGTTGCATGGTCGATGCGCCGACGGACGGCACTGCCGGCATCGAAGCGATGGCGGCCGATGAAATCAGGGCACTCGCAGATTCGATGGCCGCAGCCGACCCGCAGGCCAATATCGACATCGGAATGACGTGCACGGCCTGCGGCCATCACTGGGCCTGCGCCTTCGATATCGCGTCCTTTCTCTGGCGCGAGATCGACGCCTGGGCGCAGCGCACGCTGCGCGACGTGCACACACTGGCCCGTGCCTATGCCTGGAGCGAGCAGGCCATCCTTGCGCTGAGTCCGACACGCCGACAGGTCTATCTGGAGCTGAGCCGGTCATGAGTACGACGACGGGGGGAGGCCCGAAGAATTTTGTTGCGCGCCTCGTCGACCTCGCGAGCGGAAGCGCAGCGGTCGGCATGCCCCGGCTTCCCTCACTGTTCGAACCGACAAGCAGCAGAACGCATCCACGTGCACAGGGTGTGGCTGGCGCCGAAGGTCCGGATCAGATTCTCTCGACTGACACCCGGACTGCCAAGGAGGATTCATCGGAAGCAGTAGTCGATTCATTCGATTCGACTCCACGAGATGGCAAGCGGGATGCGCCCCGACAAGAATCGGGCGTGCGCCCGTTTTACGCAACGCCGCAATTGCACACCGTTCACGCGCGGAATGACAATCCCGGTGTCGCGCTGGCGCCTGTGGATCCGCCGGCTGCGGACCGGCAGCGCCGGGATGCGGGCCCGCCGCCCCGAGAGCGCATCGTCACCGACCGTAGTGCGGCCGTGCCAAGACCGGTCGAGACGCAACGCGATCTAACGCCTGCTCACCACGATAACGCTCCGGTCACCGATCGGCCCGCAGGCGCGCTCAAGCACCCACCGGTTGTAACGCGACATCGGACCGACAACGCGCCGGCGACCGACGAAAAACCGAAACAACAAGGCGCGTTGAATTCCGGGCACTTGCCGGTCCTCGTGCCCGCCGATTCGCAACGCCGCGCGCACGAATCCGAGAGCGCGCGCCTCGGTGCGGCGCGGGCCGAGTCCGTGGTCCACGTCAGCATCGGCCGCGTCGAAGTGCGAGCCAGCCTGCCTGCGACCCCGCCTTCCCGCACCAAGCAGCGCTCGCCGATGAGCCTGGAAGACTATCTGCGGCAGCGGAGTGGCGCGCGATGAGCACGGCGGTTGCCATCGAAGCGACGACGGCGACGCTGCTGCAGTTGCTGCACGATCAGATTCCGGCACGCATCGGCGGTACCAATGTGGATATAACCACAATGCCTCCGGACCTTGCGCGCAAGGGCAAGAACAGTGCCCAGCTCAATATTTTCCTTTACCAGACCGCGATCAATGGTGCCTGGCGCAATCTCGACATGCCCAACCAGGTGCACTCGGGCGAAAGCGGCAACCCACCGCTCGCGCTGAACCTGCATTACATGCTCACCGCGTACGGCGATGCGAATGACGATGAGACCGTGAGTCATCGCGTGCTCGGTGGCGCGATGAGCGTACTGCATGATCATCCGGTACTGAGCGCCGACGACATCGCCCATGCAGCGGCCAAGGCCGGACTGGAGACCCAATTCGAGCGCCTGCGCATCACTCCGATCGCCTTGCCGATGGATGAAATGTCCAAGCTGTGGACCGCACTGCAAACGAACTATCGCCTCTCCGCTGGCTACGAAGTGACGGTCCTGCTGATCGACAGCGCGCTGCCGGTCAAGGCGTCCCTGCCAGTGTTGCGGCGCGGGCCGGAAGATCGCGGACCTAACGCTGTCGCGGGCCGCGCACCGTCGCTGAGCGGCGTACGCTATCCAAACTCGCATCAGGCCGCGCTGCTTGGCGATGACCTCGCCATTGTCGGCGCCTATCTCGGCGTTGCGAACACGATCGTGCAATTCAGCACCCCGCGCCTGAAGGACCCGATCACGCTTACCCCGGTTGCCGGCGACCGGGCCGGCGAGATCAAGGTGCATCTGCCCTCGCTTGCCGAGGACCCGTCCGGTTTGTCGAAATGGGTGCCGGGTCAGTACACCGTGTCGGTCGTGGTATCGCAAGCGAGCGGTCCCGCTCTGGTCAGCAACGAGATCGCCTTCGCCCTCGCGCCGACCATCACGATCGCAGCCGGAAACTGGGTCAGTGGCCCGGCGGATCTGACCTTCACGCTCACCTGCGTACCGCACGTCGATTCGGCTCAGCGGCTGCTCATGCTGCTCGGTCATCGACAGAGCACCTGGCAGGAGCCGAACTCCTTTGTCTGGGATGCGACCAAGCCGTGGACCGGTGATTTTGTCTACCCTGGCCTTCCGGCTGAAGCACGCATTGCGAAGGGGACCTACACCGTGCGCCTGCGCGTGGACGGCGTCGACAGCATTCCGGTCGTGCTGAGTGCAACGACGCCGCACGTGCCGGTCTTCGATCCGGCTCAACAGGTGAAGATCACATGAGCAGCTACGCGCAATGGCAGGAAGCCAACAACAGCTACCTGGCCGCGGCACTGTCGGACCTGCGCGAACGGCTGCAGCGACTGGCAGATGCCGATGCCGTAGCCTCCGCGCAGAACGATCTGGCGGCAAATCCGCCATCGGTCAAGCGCATTTCCTGGTTTCGCCGATTCGTGCCGGGTGTCCAGTCGCCACTCCGGGAGACAAGAATTGGTGGCCTACTGACGAACTCGCCTCCCGCCGAGCAATCGGATATGGCGCCGGCGGAACCGACATCGGAATCCGACGCGCCGGCCGCCGCGGAGTCCGACGTTCCCGCACTGACGTTGCTCGCACAGCGTCTGGCCATGAGCGACTTCGAGCGCGAACTGCTGCTGCTCTGTGCGGCGATCGAGTTCGATACGCGAATAGGCGCGCTGTGCGCGCGCGCACAACATGACCCGTCCAAACCCTATCCGACATTTGGCCTGGCGATGGCGCTGTTCGAAGACGCCGCCTGGGACGCAATGTCGCCCGAGCGTCCACTGCGCTACTGGCGGCTGATCGAGATTCACCAGCCGCCGACCCAGTCGTTGATCGGCAGCGCGTTAAAGGCCGACGAACGCATAGTCAACTATCTCAAGGGCGCAAACTATCTCGACGACCGCATTGCGCCGCTGTTCGAACTGTTGCCCCCCGGTGAGCATGAACTGCCGCCATCGCAGCAGCGCGTCGCAGCGGAAGTCACCGATCAATTGCGTGTCGCAGCGCGTTCGGGCGCTTTGCCGATCGTGCATTTGCTGGGCAGCGACCGCGCGAGCAAGCTGCAGGTCGCACAATCCGTCGCGGCGACACTCAATCTGAGTCTTTACCGCCTCAACGCCGAGGCGATTCCTGCAGCGCTCGCCGATCAGGAGACGCTTGTGCGCTTGTGGCAGCGCGAGACCGTGTTGCGCAATCTAGCGCTTTACGTGCAGGCCGACGATATCGACCGCGCATCGACACAGGGTGCGCAAACACAACGGCTGCTCAGCCGTCTCGGTGGCGTCTGCCTGGTCTCGGTGCGCGAACCGTGGCCCGGCTTTGCACGCGAGGTCATACCGGCCGATGTCGCCAAGCCGACGTCGGCAGAGCAAAGAGCAGCTTGGGCCGAGGCACTCGGTGGCCAAGCCGCTGAGCTCGCGCAAAGGCCGGCTACACACTTCAGTTTCGATGCCGCCACGATCCGCCACATCGCGGCCAACTCACTGGCTGCAGGCAAGGATGACCCGGGCAACGTCGCACGGGCTCTGTGGACCTACAGTCTCAATCGTGCGCGGCCAATGCTCGACCAGCTCGCGCAGCGCATCGACGTCAAGGCCAGCTGGAACGATCTGCAGCTGCCCGCGAGCGAGAAGGCGCTGCTGCGCCAGATCGTCGACCAAGCCGAGCATCGCGGCACGGTCTACGACGACTGGGGCTTCCGCGAGCGCATGAACCGCGGCCTTGGCATCAGCGTGCTGTTCGCCGGTCCGAGCGGAACCGGAAAGACGATGGCAGCGGAAATCATTGCGCGCGAGCTTGACCTGCCGCTGTACCGAGTCGACTTGTCGACCGTCGTCAACAAGTACATCGGCGAGACCGAAAAAAACTTGCGCCGCCTCTTCGACGCTGCCGAGGACAGCGGCGCGATATTGCACTGCGACGAAGCCGACGCCCTGTTCGGCAAGCGCAGCGAGGTCAAGGACAGCCACGACCGCTACGCCAACATCGAAATCAACTACCTGTTGCAGCGGATCGAGGCGTTCCACGGATTGGCCATCCTGACGACCAACATGAAGAACGCGCTCGACTCGGCATTTCTGCGGCGTCTGCGTTTCATCGTCAACTTCCCGTTTCCCGGCGCGGCCGAACGTGAATCGATCTGGCGCGGCGCGTTCCCGCTGCAGGCCGCGATCGGCGCCCTGGACTTCGGCCAGCTCGCCCGCTTCAGTCTTACCGGCGGCAGCATCCAGAACATCGCCCTGAATGCCGCGTTTCTCGCCGCGCGCGAGGGCGCACAGATCACGATGCCACGAATTCTCGAAGCCGCGCGCACCGAATTCCGCAAACTGGACAAGCCGGTCAATGAGGCTGACTTCCGCCGTCTCGAGAGCGTAGCGAGCGGTCCATGAACATTCGCCTTCACATCGATCGCCTGATCGTCGACGGCCTGCCGCTGACGCCGGCGCAGGCACGCGCGTTGCGCGCAAGCGTCGAAGCACGGCTCGCCGACCTGCTTGTCGCTGCGCCACCGCTTGCCGTATCGGGCTACAGCGTCTCGAACCTCGCCGCGGCGCCGATCAGTTTGCCTGCCGGCGCTACGCAATCCGCCACCGGCGAGCGCATCGCGCGTTCGCTGCATGCGGCGCTGGGAGGAGACGCGACGGCGCCTCAGCGTTCACAGCGTCTCATGCACGGTGGCGCGCGCAGTACCTGACCACGGGGAGACCATTCATGGACATGACCACGATTTTCGTTCTGCTCCTTGCGGCCCTCATGACGGTGCTGAGTTTTTTGGCACTGATCAAGTCAAAGGTTTACATCAATGAGCAGACCAACACGCCCACGTCCGTCGACTTGCCGATCCTCGGCAAGATAAGCACGAACTATCCCGCACTGATCTTCGTGATGCTGGCGTGCGCGTTGGCCTTCTATGCCGTCAAGACGAACGCCGACGTGCAGCAGCAGAACGCCCAGATACAGAAGGAGCTTGCCCTGGCCCAGGACGACGAATGGGTCGTCACCGGGCAAATCCTGGCGCCGCCCGGCGCGAGCAGAGATATCGATTTGAGGAACGGGACGGTCGAGGCCGTCCCGGCCTTTCCCGCGGTGAGCATCGACCGGACCGGCAAGTTCGAGTTGCGGGTCAAGCTTCGGCATGGAGATGACTTCGAGAAGTCTATCGGCCTGATCGATTACACCAACCTGGAGCTGGGCAGCGCACAGATCATTCCCGCCGAAGAACTCCAGGCATTCCAGAAGGACCCGTCTAAGAGCCACCTGGCGAGCATGACTCCTCTTTCAAGATCCTACAAAGCCGTTCTCATCGGAGGTGGGCAATGATCAGGTTCATCGTGCTCGCGCTGCTCGCTGCCTGCTGCGTCGGATCGGCGTTTGCGGACCAGTTGCAGTTCACGGTAGGCATTGGTGGCGCCTTCGCCGCGTATTCCGAAGTGCACGTCACCGATAAGGGCAATCGGGAAGTGTTCCGCGGGTTTACCGATCGGTTGGGGCGGGTAAGCATCGCCATGC
The DNA here is from genome assembly GCA_035693405.1 of Rudaea sp. Lineage (GTDB taxonomy): Bacteria > Pseudomonadota > Gammaproteobacteria > Xanthomonadales > Rhodanobacteraceae > Rudaea. Next base: position 11,465 of record DASSGP010000408.1, read on the forward strand.
CCGCGGGAACGTACCAGGTGACTTTGAAGACCCGCCAGAATCAGGTCTTCCACAGCCCAGTCCAGATCAACGGAGCCAGCAACGTGCGCACGATTGCCCTGCAATAGTGACGAGCCGTTGTCGGCCGTTCTTCGGGACTCCGGTCGCGAACCGTTTCACATGAACTGTCAGAAGCACACGACGACTCGATCACGAAGGCCATGAAACGCCGGATCTCACGAACACATCACCGTCATGCCTGAACGCACCTCCGCCATCGCCGCGAAACCCGCACTTCAGCGTGCGCCGCAGTCAGGCATGCTGCAGCGCAAGTGCGCGTGCGGCGCGCAGAGCCACGGCAATGCCGACTGCTCGGACTGTGCGAAGAAGCACGAACACCTGCAGCGCAAGCTCGCGATCGGCGCGAGCAATGATCCGCTGGAGCAGGAAGCGGATCGGGTTGCCGACCAGGTACTGGCTGCGCCGTCAGATGCGTCGATCAGCAAGGCACCTCCGCGAATTCAGCGCTACTCGCATGGCCATGACGATCCAATGTCGGCGACTGCGCCGGCAAGCGTCGATCGTGCGCTCGCCAGTTCAGGCAACGCCATGGATCCGCGTTTGCGCGCGGACATGGAACAGGGCTTCGGGCACGACTTCAGCCGGGTACGCATACATACCGATGCATTGGCCGACGAGTCCGCGCATGCAGTCGGGGCACTGGCCTACACGGTGGGCAATAGCGTGGTCTTTGCGCGCGGTCAGTTCCAGCCGCATGCGACCTGCGGCCGCCGACTGCTCGCGCACGAACTGACGCATGTCGTGCAGCAGAATGCCGGGGTATTGCGCCGCACGCCCGATCCGGCGACGTTGAAGGAGTTCGATGAGCGCGCGGCGAAAATCAAGAAGGACAAGGTTCTGCTCAAGCAGGGTTTCCAGGCCCGCACGGACGTGAATGAAATCCTCACCATCGCGCGCACGCGCGACAACGCGCTGTACTACATTGGCAAACTGGAAACGTTGCTGAGCACGCCGGAGCAATCGGCCGACGCCCAGGCGGCCGAAACTTCGGCCGACACCAAGGCAGCAGCTGACGCGGAAGCCGTTCGGCAGGCGGATCCGAAGCAGAGCGCGCACTCGGGCGACGAAGAGGCTGTCAGCAAGGCTCACGAAGGCAAGTTCAAGAAAGCCAAGGGGCTCAACGGCGACACGTTCGAAATCGACGCGAGCGACGTCACCAATATCGCGGTGCGGGTGAAGGTGCACCTGATCCGCAAGGGCAAGGGCACTGCGGACGACGTGAAGCGGATCGCATCCATGGAAGACGCGATCGAAAAACGCGGGTCGACGCTTGGCTACAGTGTGGACGTGATCTTCGTGGACAAGAGCGGGCCGGACGTGTTCGACGTGAACGTCGACACGAGTCAATGGACAGTGTCCGACAACTGGGCGAACGACGACGCGGCGATGGCGCACGAGCTGCATCACCGGCTAGGCCTCGAGGAAGACCGCTACGACTATATCGAAGCGCACGCGGACAACAAGCAGATGCACATCAAAGATCGCATCCAGTGGTTCCGTGCCGAGTTCGACAAGAAGATCGACAACAATCCGAATTCGATCATGAACGACAACGTGCACTCGCCGCTCGACGACGACGTGTGCAGGGTAGCCGGCAAGACGAAGAAGGCCGATCTGGATGCCTGCGTGGCACAGCGCACCGACGCCCGCACCAAGCTGATCGGTCCCGCCGTGGGCAAGGCTTCTTCGTGGGCCTTCAAGGCGCACGCGCGCCTTGCCGGCATCGAGCGGGACTCGCCGCTCGACGTACCGGGCGAACCGACGACACAGGAGCTCATTCGCCGGCGTGCGGCGAGCATGGCGCAGCAGTTGTTCGGCAAAGCAGTGGCGATGAGTGGCGTGGCCGACGGCATCGGCGATACGCGCACGCAACTGATGTTTCGCAACATCCAGATGGCTTCGGCGCTGGTCGAGGGTTGCGACAGTTCGCCCGTGGTGTCGCAATTGGGCATTCCGCGTCTGCGCCTGTGCCCGGCGTTCCTGCAACTCGGTCAGCACGACCAGGCGCGCGCGCTGCTGCGCGAGTCGTTTCATATCGGCGGCATCGGCGATGCGAGCAAGGACACACCCTGCACCACCGCCGGCTGCGGCGACGCCTGCGGCGATACGGGCAACGCCGAGGCGTGGGTCCGGCTCACTCAATGCGTTGCGGAGATCTGACCGATGACTTCTCCTACGGCTGGTTCCATCGGCGCTCAAAGAGCCGGCATCGCTCCGCCTGCCGCGGTCACGACCGGGACACCGCAGGCGAGTCTGCTGCAGCGCAAGTGCGCATGCGGCGCGCAGAGTCACGGCAACGCCGAATGTCCGGAGTGTGCGAAGCGGCATGGCACGTTGCAGCGCAAGGGCAATGGCCTTGCCCACTCGCAAGGCGCCCCACCGATCGTGCACGATGTGCTGCGGTCGCCCGGCCAGCCGATCGACCGCGCGACCCGCGGGACGCTCGAGCCGCGGTTCGGTCGCGATTTCAGCCACGTGCGAATTCACACTGATTCCGCGGCAGCGCGATCCGCGCGAGCCGTCAACGCGCTGGCTTACACGGCCGGTTCGCACGTGGTGTTCGACACGCATCAATATGCGCCGAAAACACCCAATGGGCTGCGATTGCTCGCGCATGAGCTTGCGCATACGGTGCAGCAGGATCGCCATGGTGCGAGTCTGTCACCGCGGCTGGAGGTCGGCGCTGTCGACACCGCAGAGGAGCTCGAGGCTGATCGCGTTGCCGACCGCGTCGCATCCGGTCTCCTGGCGCCTGGTATTCATGCTGCGCCAGCGCGGTTGATGCAGCGCCAGAAGAATCCCGATGCCGCTGGCGACACGTCGGAACCGAACTTCGACAGCGATCAGCAGCGCGGGGGCCGCGCGCGCGCGGCGGTCCTCGATGCCGGCAAGCAAGGCGAGGACCAGGTGCGTGTCGCAGTGACGCGTTATCTGTGCGACTGCGTAGGTCGCAACGTTACGCGGACAAAGGCGTCGACACACGTCAAGCCCGGCCCCGGCGGCACGCTCGAGCTGTGCAACGGCGAGGTCACGGTGCGCGGCAACATCGACGTCGTGCCGAGCAGCTTCTCCACTGGCCGCGTGACCGGCCGCGTCGAGGTAAACAAGGCACCTGGCGCCAGCGGCACCGGCGTGAAGGCCGGCGTCGAAGGCGAAGTGCGCAACACCGGTAGCGAACCGCAAGCTGGCGGCCGCGCCGATCTGCGTGTGAAACCCAAGGACGGGCCGGAGTTCGGCGTTAGCGGCGAGGTGTTCAAGGGTACGCAGAGCGGTCGCATCGACACCAAGATCGGCGCCGGCGTCGAGGTGAACGTGCCTGGCTTGGGCAAGACGCGCATCGGCGTCGACACGACCAATCCGCAAGACAGTCGACGCAGCGTGGAGGCCACGCTGAACTTGCCCCTTCCCGGCCAGAGCGTCGAGACGACCACCTGTCGCGACTGCCGTTGCCCCGTAGTCTACGAATGCGTGCGTGACATTCCGCCGCGCGACGTGAAGGAAAACGTCGAGTTCGATGTCGAGGAGCGCGGCCGGCTGCGCTACTACTTCCAGCTCGACACCGATCGCGATACACCCGATCCGGTGCTGCGCGGCGAGTCGACGAAGATGCTCGACGAGGTCGCCCGCCGCGTCGCGGCCGGTGCGCACGTTGCATCGATCACCGGCTATGCGTCGCCCGAAGACAACCGCGACAAACCGGTCCCGAATCAGCAGCTGTCGCTGTCTCGGGGCAAGCGGCTGCACGATCTGCTCGCAGGCAAGCTCGGCGTCACACCGGTTCCCGAGGCCAGCGGCGGCGGCGAGTTGTTCGGTCGCGTCGCGACGATTGCCCCGGGCAGCGGCCTGGCAGATGCGATCACCAGCGTCGGCTTCGGCGATCCGGATGACGTGACTGCATTCCTGATAGGCGAAGACATCCCGAATCCGAAGCTCGCCGACCAGTTCCTCGCGCTGCTCGACCGCGTCTCCGAGCCGGCCGATCGTCTGCGTCTGTTCGGTGTCGATTCTGCGTCGCCCGCGGCGCCACGGTTGCTCGCGGCGATCCAGCAATTCGTTCGTTCGAAGGGCCGCGGCAAGCGGCCGTGGGAGGGCATCTTCGGCTTCCTGCGCTATGCGACCGTGGAATTGAGCACGACGCACAAGGAGTCGCGCGAGGAGTCGCATCGCACGAGCGGATCCCTGACGCCGATGGCCGACGCGCAATGCAAACCATACGCGAACCAGGCCGAAAGCGAAGGAAGATTCGGGCCGGCAGCGCCGAAGCCGAAGGACCAGGCGTCATGCCCCCCCGGAGAGCCGCACAACACGGAGCGGTTTGCCAGCAAATGCGACTACAGATGAATATCAAGGTAGCAACCATGTCTTCGTTTCCCGGCTCCTCGCGCTTCCTCGATGGCAGCATCATGCAGATTGCCCCGATCATGTCTGCGATGCTGGCGCAGCGCATGGTCGATGGGGGGCTTCGCCGTATTCAATCGAAAGGCGGAGGCGAGTGGAATGCGTAGACGCGCTCAAATTGCCATGGACACTTTGCTGCCGACGATCGCGTTGCGGGCGGGACATGTTCTGCAAAGGCAGGCGGCCGAAGGAATCACGGGCGAAGCACCCACTCGCACACTGGCATCACTGCGGCGAGCTGCGGCGGAACCACCGCAGGCGCTCGACCTGGCGCTGCGCAAGACGCTGGAAACCGGCCTCTCGCGAGATTTCAGCCGCGTGCGCGTGCACAGTGGTCCGGAATCGGCACGTGCAGCGGAACACATTGGCGCGCGCGCCTATACCTTGGGCAACGACATCCACCTGGGCAAGGAAGCGCATCTGCTCCCTGCGCCAGAACGCAATCGCCTGTTGACGCACGAAGCGGTACATACGTTGCAGCAAGGCGGTAACGATTTCGCCCCGCACGCAGGGCTGACTGTCAGCGCCCCGAATGACCCCGCGGAAGCCGAGGCCGAGCACATCGCTGACGTCCTGCATGGGCCTGGACCGGCCCCTGGACGTCGAGGTGAAACAACCGGTGTTGCAGCCAATACTGTGCGCAGGAGGCCTGGGCAATTGCAGCGCGACCTGAGCGGCAAGCGTCCGGTGCGGGAAGGTGAATTCACGCTTGATCTCAAGACCGAGTCCCACCCGCACGCCAGGAGCGGCATGAAAGGCACGATCAAGTTCAACGCAAACGACAAGGCACCGGACGCCGCCGTTATTCGCTTGTTGCAGGTCGTCCGCACCGAGGATCTGTCATCCGGCAAGGATCTCGAATGGCACGGCGGCGAAGCCAACCGGAACAAGGTAATGACCACGGACGACAAAGGTCACGGAATCCAAGGTGGCTACTTCGTCGACAAGCGTCACGCGGCCTTGGGCCGAAGGAATGCGAAGACCGATCCGGCAGCATCGCCGTATTACATCGATGACTACCCGGGCACCGCCGCGTACGGCAACAGGGACGGCAGCAAGAAGGGCCACAGCGTCAGCGAGGCTTCACTCTGGGATTTTCCAGCGAGCAGCGAAAAGATCCGCTTTTCTTTCGAAACGACCGCCCAGGCGCCAGATACGAGACATGTCTTCGGCACGGTGATGTGGGGATTCACGATCAGCGATCCTGCCCGAGGAACGATCGAAAAGGAACGCGCGGTCGGCCGCAACGTGACCTTGGCGAGCACGGACAAGGCGATTGCGAATTTCGACGAGTTCTATCGCAATCCCGGATCATCGACGGCACCCAAATGAGCCACGACGCCATCCATCGACCAGGCACCAGGTTCAGTTGCGCAACAGTGCAGAGCCACGGCGCGGCGCTCTTGAGGAATGAATGATGTCTTCCTTCCCGGGTTCTCCACGTATTCTCAAGGGCGGCATCGTGCCGCTCGATCCGCTCACGTCGGCGGTGCTGACGCAGCGCATGATCGTGTTGCAGTACAACCCGGACTCACTGTCGCGCACGCTGCAGGTTCAGGCGATCGGCGCGGACGGCCACGATTACTCCGAGGCGCTGCGCCTGAAGGGGCCCCCGGTCGAGACGCTGAAGCTGGAAGCGGAGATCGACGCCACCGACCAGCTCGAACAACCGGACCAGAACCCGACCGTCGTACAGGTTGGTATTTTTCCACAATTGGCACTTCTGGAAACGCTCGTCTACCCGACCAGCACGCAGCTGCAATCGAACAATTCGGCGCTCGATTCCGGCGAGCTCGAAATCATTCCGATGGAAGCGCCGTTGACGCTGTTCGTCTGGAGTTTGTCACGCGTGCTGCCGGTGCGCATCACCGAGCTGTCGATCACCGAGGAAGCGTTTGACGTCGCGCTCAATCCGATCCGCGCCAAGGTCAGCCTGGGCATGCGCGTGCTCTCGGTCGACGACCTCGGCTTCGCCAACAAGGGTGGCAGCGTGTTCATGAGCTACCTGCAGCGCAAGGAGCAGCTGGCCGGGCGCGGGCCCGGGGGCACGCTCGCGCAACTCGGACTGAGTGGAACCCCATGAGCCTGAATCCATGAGCCTGATTCAATGAGCACATTCGCCGCCAACAGCCGTTACGTCAACACGCCGATCAAGACCTGTACCCTGCCGGGCGGCAAGCAGGTGAACTACCTTGCGCGCCGTTTCGTCCCACCTCCGGAAAGCCTCGGCCTGCTTGGCACGTATGCCGTCACACAGGGCGACCGGCTCGACAATCTCGCGGCTCGCCTGCTCGGCGACCCGGAGTTGTTCTGGCGCATCTGCGATGGCAATCGCGAATTGCGCCCCGCTGCATTGACCGAGGCGATCGGCCGGCTGCTGCGCATCACGGCGCCTGCCGGATTTCCGGGAGCGCCGAATGCTTAGCGGGAAGATCCAGCTGTCGCTCATGATCGGCCCGGTCGTGCCGATCCCGGCTCCGCGCGTGGTCATGGAGGCGCTCAACGAGATCACCGTGACCAACAGCGACGAGGGTCGCAGCGGGTTCCAGCTTTCGTTCGCGCTCAGCACGCAGTCGCCACTGCACACGCTGTTTCTGCTCGGCAGCGGCATCAGCTCGATCCCGGTGATCCGCGTTGTCATCGTGGTTACGGTCAACGGCACGCCGCAGGTGCTCATGGATGGCGCGATGACCAAGTTCGAGATCAAGCCTGGCACGAAGTCCTCGCAGGCGATCCTGACCGTCTACGGCGAAGACCTCACCGTGATGATGGATCAAAGCGACTGGAGCGGGTTGCCGTTTCCCGCGATGCCCGCTGAAGGACGCGTGCTACTCCTGTTGGCGAAATACGCCGTGCTCGGCATCGTGCCGCTGGTCATCCCGAGCGTGATGATCGACGTGCCGCTGCCGACCTCGAAGATCGAGGCGCAGAAAGGCACCGATTTCGCCTACATCACGTCGCTCGCCGAGCGCGTCGGCTATGTGTTCTACATCGATCCGGGCCCGCTGCCGGGACAAAGCTTCGGTTACTGGGGTCCGCAGATCAAGGTTGGCGTGCCGCAACCCGCCCTGAACATCAATATGGACGGGCACAGCAACGTCGAGTCCCTCAACTTCAGCTTCAAGAACGACAAGCACGAGCTGCCGGCTTACTACTACTACAACGAGCAGACCAAGCTGATCCTGGAAATTCCGCTGCCGCCGATCACGCCGCTGAATCCGCCGCTGGGACTGATCCCGCCGATTCCGACTGCGTTGACGCCGGTCGCGGACAATCTTTCCAAGTTGCCGGTGCCGCAGGGAATCATGCGCGGCCTCGCCGCATCGGCCAAGTGGGCCGAGGTCGTCAGCGGCGAAGGCACGCTCGATGTCGTGCGCTATGGACGCGTGCTCAAGTCGCGCCAGCTCGTCGGCGTGCGCGGCGCCGGCCTTGCCTACGACGGACTGCATTACGTCAAGAGCGTGACGCACACGCTCAAGCGCGGCGAGTACAAGCAGAGCTTCAAACTGTCGCGCAACGGCTTGATCTCGACCGTGCCGAGGGTGGCTGCATGAGCGAGAACGGACGCTACTATGGCAAGTATCGCGGCACCGTGTTCAGCAACGTCGACCCGGAGATGCTCGGGCGCATCCAGGCCATGGTGCCGGACGTGCTGGGCCTGACGCCCTCGACCTATGCACTGCCTTGCGTGCCGGTCGCCGGCAAGCTGAGCGGGACATTCTTCGTTCCCGAAGTCGGCGCCGGCGTGTGGATCGAGTTCGAGCAGGGCGATCCCGACTATCCGATCTGGACCGGTTGCTTCTGGGGTCTCGCCGCCGAAGTGCCGTTGCTCGGCGCGGCGTCTCCGCCACCGACGCCGAACATGGTGCTCGAAACAACGGGACACAATTCGCTCACGATCTTCGGACTGCCCGCCGGCGGTGTCGCAATCTCGGCCGGACCGCTGGGGCCGAGTCCTTCCATAACCGTGATGCCGACCAGCATCGTGATCAAGTGCGCAAGCTCGCTCGTGACGATAACTCCAGCCGGAGTCGACATCGTCGGCACGAAGATCACGCTCAACGGCACCGCCCTCGTGGTGACCTGAGGACCCGCCAATGCCAGGCCCCCTGCTCCATATCGGCGCGACCGTGAACTGTTCCCACCTCGGCGTGGCGACACCCGGCGCGCCGAATGCGCAGGTGCTCGTGTCGGCACAGGCCACGGTCACCCAGCCGACGCCTTATGCGATCGCGGGTTGCTCGCTGGCATCCAGCGGCAGCGCATGCGTGACCGGAACCTGGACGAGCGGAACGACGCGCGTCACGTCGAACGGACAGCCACTGGTCATCGCAACCGGACTGTCGACGTGCGTATCCAACGGCACGCCGATGCTCGTGGTTTCGTCGCAGACGCGAGTTATCGCCACGTGAGGCGCCCATGAACATCGACTTCCCATTCCATTTCGACAGTCGCGGCGCAACCGCGAGCACCGACTACGCCGATCACGTGCGCGACATGATCGAACAGCTGCTGTTCACCGATCCGGGCGAGCGCGTCAACCGGCCCGACTTCGGCTGCGGCCTGCGCCAGCTCGTATTTGCGCCGAACAGTCCGGAGCTCGCGGCAACGGTACGGTTCACGGCGCAGGCGGCGCTGACACAGTGGCTCGGCGATCTGATCGACATCGCCTCGCTCGACGTGTCGAGCGAAGATTCAGCCCTGACCGTGAAGATCTCGTACGCGCTGCGCGCCACCGGCCAGGCGCAAACCGCGACGTTCAGCCATGGAGGTCCGTGATGTCGTCTCCTGCCATGATCTGTCGGGTCGACGAGCGCAGGCGGCGCCTGTTCGGCAATCCGTCGTGGAACGGCATCGACTATGTCGAAGTTGACGCAGACCAGCTCTCGCTGGCGGTATACTTTTTCTCAGGCGTGCCGCAAGGCATCGATCCGCAGCACGTTCGCATCGAAGGCGGGAGCCGCATCACCGCGATCAGGGTCACGAACGTCAGCGTCGTGGCAGGCGATGACACGACCGCTCCGTGTCTGCGCATCGAGCTCGACCGTTTCGGCGATTTTTCCGTGTATACGCTGCACCTGGTCGAAATCGCGCAGGACGCGGATGGCGCGAGCCACGAACGGCCGCTGTCCGGGTTCGATCCTCGCTATGCGCAGGTCGATTTCAGTTTCAAGGTCGACTGCCCGAGCGACCTGGACTGCGTCCCCGTATCGTCCTGTCCGTCACAGCCGGCCGTTCCTCCGGAGATCGACTACCTGACCAAGGACTACGAAGGCTTCCGCCAATTGATCCTGGACCGGCTCGCCGTCACGATGCCGCACTGGCGCGAGCGCCACGTGCCTGACATCGGCATCACTGTCGTGGAAATCCTCGCCTACGTGGCGGACCAGTTGAGCTACTACCAGGACGCGGTTGCGACCGAGGCGTATCTCGATACCGCACGCACGCGCATTTCAGTCAAGCGCCACGCACGTCTCGTCGATTATCGCCTGCATGAAGGCTGCAACGCGCGCGCCTGGCTGAGCATCGCCTGCAGCAGCGACGCGACGTTGCCCGCCGACGCCTATTTCGTTACCCGGCATGCCGCGGTCGCGCGCCTCGCCCACGGCAGGACGCTGCGCGAGAGCGAACTGCAAACGTTATCGTCACACTACTACGAAGTGTTCGAGCAGGCGCTGGCGCCGCCGGCGACAGGAACGGCTCTGGTAGCACTTCACAGCACGCTGCACTTTTACACGTGGGACGATGAGGAATGTTGCCTGCCCCGCGGTGCGACATGCGCAACGCTCGTCGATCCGGCGCCTGCAGCACCCGTCGGCAATGAAGTGCCGCCAGCCACTACGGTAACGGCGACGCCGGCCCAGGTAAAAACGACGGTCTCGAAGCCGGCGCAGGATCACGGGCGTCGGCTGCGCCCGGGAGACGTCCTCATTTTCGAGGAAGTTCTCGGTCCGATTACGGGCAATACGGCCGACGCAGATCCGAATCACCGCCACGCCGTGCGCTTGACGCAAGTCCGCTATTCGTCGGACCGCCTCACCGGCACCGCGATCATCGAGATCGAATGGTCGCCCGCCGATTCGCTGCCGTTTGCACTATGCCTGTCAACGCGCCTGGCCGCGCCCGACTGCCGCCGCATCGGCGACATCAGCGTCGTACGCGGCAACGTCATCCTCGTCGATCACGGCGTCAGCACTTGCGAATCAATCGGCACGGTTGGTTGTGCCGGTCGCGATGAATGCTGCGGCTGCGATGGTGTCGTACTCGACACGATCGAACGGCCCTCGAAGTTCACGGCGACGCTTGCGCACGCGCCACTGACTTGCCGGGAGTCGCCATTATCGAGCGGCGCTGCATCGAACGCGCTGATTCAGGATCCACGCAAGGCGCTGCCACAACTGGGCCTCGTGGAAACGCTGGCCGCGCCGGAAAGCGCGACGGCGGCCTGGGCCGTTCGCGCCGATCTGCTCGAATGCGGACCCGACGAGCGCGCCTTCGTTGTCGAGATCGACGACGCGGGTACTGGCCACCTGCGATTCGGTGACGGCCGGCTCGGGCGGCGGCCCGCGGCCGGATCGAGCTTCAAGGCCTGCTATCGTTTCGGTGAGGGTACCGCCGGCAACGTGCCCGCGGAGGCGATCGCCTATGTCGTGTTTCGCACCGCCGTTGTCGACGGCGCCGGCCTCGAGCCGCGCAACCCACTGCCTGCCAGCGGCGGCATCGCGCCGGAAACGCTTGCCGAAGCGAAGCTGGCGGCACCGTACGCATTCCGCAGGAATCTGTTGCGCGCCATTACCGCAGACGACTACGCGCGACTCGCGCAGAACAATGCGCGCCTGCAGCGCGCGAACGCACGGCTCGCATGGAACGGCAGCTGGTATGAAGCCGACGTGGCGATCGATCCGCTCGGAAGCGAACAGCTCAATGCGCGACTCCGTGGCGCGATTACCGCAGAGCTCGAGCCGTTCCGGCGCGTCGGCCAGGACCTGGCCGTGCAGGCAGCGCGTTACGTTCCGCTCGAAATAACGCTTCACGTATGTGTGCGCCCGGACTACCTCAGCGCTCATGTTGAAGCCGCGCTGGCGCTGGCTCTTGGCAATCGCCGCCTGCCCGACGGATCGCTCGGCTTTTTCCACCCGGACCGGCTGACGTTCGGCAGCGACGTGTACGCGTCGGACCTGATCGCCGCCGCCCAACAGATAGAAGGTGTGCAGAGCGTGACCGTGACCGAGTTGCGCCGTTTCGACGTTGCGACGAACGCGCCACCGCCGGACCAGATCGGGCTGGCACCGTTTGAAATTGCCCAGGTCGACAACGATCCGAATCATCGCGAGCGTGGCGGGCTCAAGTTGTGTATGGGAGGTGGACGATGAGCTGCGCCTGCGACTGCTGCATGGGCGTACACGCAGCCTCCGCCTGCACTTGCGGTTGCTGTGCGGGTTTGCACGCAACGACGCCCATCGCTGAGGAAAATCGCCCGGGCCTGAGCGCAATAAGTCATCGGCCCGGTACCTATGGCGATTACACCGACACGATGCGCGCGCGACTGTCGAGCGCGGACTTTCCCGAACTCGCGCCGCTGCGGACGCACGCGCTGGACGATGCGTCGGTTGCGTTGTGCGATGCCTGGGCGGTTGCCGCTGATGTGCTGTCGTTCTATCAGGACCGCATCGCCAACGAGGGCTACCTGCGCACCGCAACGGAGCGCAATTCGATACTTCAACTCGGCCGCCTGATCGGCTATCGGCTGCGACCCGGCGTGTCCGCGAGTGCCTATGTCAACTATACGGTCGACGCCAATACGGCTCGCGCGGAAATACCGGCAGGCACGCGCGTGCAAAGCGTGCCGGGTCCCGGCGAGAAGATGGAGACCTTCGAGACTTCCGAGCCACTGTCCGCACGCCCGGACTGGAACCGGTTCGCCGTGCGCCTGTCGCAGCCGCAATGGCGCCAGACACAGGAATTCGACCCGAAGAATCAGCTCGTCACGAAACAGCCGTACGGCGACGGGACTCAGTACGATATCCTCAGTCGCGGGTTGTTCCTGGCCGGCACCAATACGCAGCTAAAGCCAAACGACGCGCTACTCGTCGACTACGGCGAGTTGTCGGCGGACCGCAAGACGCGCACGACCGTGTCGCTGGTTCCGTATCGCGTCGACGCCGTCACGGCCGACACCGCCAATCAGCGTACCCAGATTGCCTTGCGCAGCTGGCTGCCGCAGAAAAAGTCAGCAGCCGGAGTCGCGGGCGAACCCGCTGTGCTTCCGACGCGCGCGCGCGCCGGCACGGCAGCAGCAGCTGCGACGACTCCACAATTGCCCGACGCGACCGCGCTGATGCACGGCTTGACTGCGCAGCTCGATCAGCCGGCGGCGACGCCACCACGCAATGCGCTTTTCGTACCGCGCGACATTGCGACCACATTGCGGCCCGGCGCCGAGGCTTATTCCAATCTGCTGATACGGCAACTGCCGGCATTGCGCGAAACGCTGATCCCCGCCTTGACCTCGGCCGACCTGACCACGGCGCCGCCGGCGCCGATCAAGGTCTACGCCCTGCGCGCGAAAGCCGCGCTGTTCGGCCACAACGCGGGAAATCAGGTCGTCACGCGGATCAACCTGGAGGGAGCGCCAACACCCACATACAAGAATCTCAGCCTCGCGATCGCCTGGCAGGATCTTGGCATCGTCAAGGAGTCGCCTGAGGAGATCAAGGCGCTCAGGACCATTCCGCTCGATGCCGTGTACGACCAGATCAAACCCGACGCGACCGCGAGTGGCGCAGATTCCGGCGGTCCCGGACCAAGTTTCGCCGTTGCCGACCTCGGCGGATCGCTGACGGCGTGCCGCATTCTTTCCGTCCGGGCAACGTCGGTGACGATCGGTGCGGCGGTCGCCTCGCGCGTGACGCTGCTGGACGTCGACACGCCGTGGCTCACCGAACTGCTTGCTCAGCAGAAACAAATGGACGCTGCCAGCGTGCAAAGGGACTACGTAAAGGTTTTGCGCGAAGTGCACGTCTACGCGCAGAGCGAAGAGTTGGGGCTGGCAGAAGATCCGCTCCAGGACGACATTCAAGGCGGCGGGATCGCCACGCAGGAGATCGAACTCGACCGCTATTACGACGGCCTGAAGCCGGGAATGTGGGTCATCGCCAGCGGCGAGCGCAGTGGATTTACCCTGACCGCCACGGACAACACGCCGCGCACCGACATCAAGGTCGATGTGGCCGAGCGCACGATGATCGCGTCGGTAAGGCACGGCCTGACTCCCCTGGTACCGTTCGGGGGCGACAAAACGGCGCCGGCGCGCAATCTTCCCGACGACACGCTGCACACATACATCACGCTGGCCTCGCCGCTGAGCTACAGTTACAAGCGCGAGACATTCGCGCTGTCCGGCAACATCGTGCATGCCACGCACGGCGAAACCCGCCGCGAGACGCTCGGCGCCGGCGACGCAACGCAAATCTTCCAGCAATTCACGCTGAAGTCGCCTCCCTTGACCTACGTCGCGGCGGCAAGCGTCGACGGCGTGGTCTCGACGCTGCAGGTCCGGGTAAACAAGCTGCTCTGGCACGAAACCACGGACGTGAGTGGCGAAGGCCCGAACGACCGCGAGTACACCACGCGCCGCGACGACAGCGAAGCAACGAGCATCATTTTCGGCGACGGCAACCACGGTGCGCGCCTGCCGACCGGGCAGGACAATGTTGCCGCGGTCTATCGCAGCGGGCTCGGCGCGGCAGGTAACGTGCGCGCCGGCCAGTTGACATTGCCCGCGGACAAACCGCTCGGCGTAACCGCCGTGAACAATCCGATGCGCGCTTCGGGCGGCGCCGATGCCGACACGCTCGCGCAGGCGCGCGTCAACGCGCCGCTTTCCGTAACCGCGCTCGACCGGCTCGTATCGATCCAGGACTATGCCGATTTCACCAGCGTCTTCGCCGGCATCGGCAAGGCGGCCGCGGTCAAGTTGCAGAGCCTGGGTATCGTCCACGTGACGATTGCCGGCATCGACGACGGTCCGATCGATGTGACGTCCGATCTGTTTCGCAACCTGGTCGATGCGCTGCACGAGTTCGGCGATCCGAACCTGCGCCTCCGCGTCGAAGTTCGCGAAGCGCTGGCGATCGTCATCCAGGCAGGGATTTCGCTCGCGGCGGACTACGCGTGGGAGGATGTCCAGCCGCGGCTCAACGCCGTACTCATCGATCGGTTCGGTTTCGCCGCGCGCACTCTCGGGCAACCGCTGTTCGCGAGCGAGATCATTGCGGCGCTGCAAGGTACGGAAGGTGTCGCGCACGTCGTCAGCGGCACGGTCACCGTGCTCGGTCGCGACGATCTCATCAGCGGCCTCGTTCCGCAGGCGCCGCAGGGTGCCACGGCCAGCAATGGCACGAATGGCGGCACGCAGCGCTGGTTTGCCCTTGGACGCGCCGGTGCACCGGACCAGGGTCAGCAAGGCTGGCTCGAGTTTGCCTCTGCATTCGTCGATGCCACGGGCGGGATCCATCCGGCCCAAATTGCCTACCTGCCTGCGGATATTCCGGATTGCCTCATCCTGGAGCTTGTGCCATGAGCGTGCCCGGTACAGGTATCGATCGTCTCTATGGACTGCTGCCCGCCTTCCATCGCAGCGCCGATGCCGAGCAGGGCTATCCGTTGCGCGCGCTCCTGCGCGTCATTGGTGAGCAGGTCAGCGTCGTCGAAGACGACATCGCGCAACTCTACGACGACTGGTTCATCGAGACCTGCGCCGAATGGGTGATTCCGTACATCGGCGACCTGGTTGGCTATCGTCCCGTGCACGCCGCGGGTGAGCCCGGTGACCCGGCATCGGGCGAAGGCCGCCTGCGCAACCGCTTTCTGCTGCCGCGCAGTGAAGTGGCCAACACCGTTTCCATGCGGCGGCGCAAGGGCACGCTGTCCGCGCTCGCGCAGCTCGGTCCCGATGTTGCCGGCTGGCCGGTGCGCGCCGTCGAATTCTTCCGGCTGCTCGCCTGGACGCAGAATCTGAATCATCGCCACCCTCAGCGCGCACGCACGATCGACGTGCACGATGTCGACGCGCTCGAGCAGCTTGGTGGCGCGTTTGACCGTTGCGCACACACTGCCGAGGTGCGTCGCATCGCCTCGCGGCGCCGCCGCGGCCGCTACAACGTGGCGAACATTGCCGCATTCGTGTTTCGCATGCAGGCCTATCCAGTGACCCGGACTCCCGCCTGCTGCGTGGAAGAGGAAGGTCCGCATTGCTTCACTTTCAGCGTGCTCGGCAACGATGCTCCATTGTATACAAAGCCGGCGCCCGCCACCGTGCCATTGCGCGAAGCGACGCTGCCCGTGCCGATACGCCGGTTTGAGCTGGAGCAGATCGCCCGTCGGCATCCATTGGTCGCCGGCGCGTCGGCTGCCTACTACGGCGACGACAAGAGCCTGGCAATTCATGCGCCGGGCTGGCCGAAGAAAACCTCGCCCCAGCCGATCCCCGCGCAGCACATCGTTCCCGCCGACCTGAGCGGCTGGCGCTACCGCTGCAAGGCTGACTGCGTCGCGGTCGATCCGGTCAACGGTCGCATCCTGTTTCCGGTCGGGCAATTGCCGAAACAGGGTGTCTGGGTCGACTACCACTACGGGTTCAGCGCTGACATCGGCGGTGGCGAATATGCGCGCGCGCTGCGCCAACCGACACTTGCGGATATCTCAAGGTTTACCCAAGCCGATCTCGCCGACACTGCAGCGCTCGTGACGCGGTTGCAGCAGCACGCTGACCCGATGAGCGCGTACCTGCGCAGCAAGATCTCCCCGGCAACCGTGAGCCTCATCGACGCGTGGCATTCCTCCAGCGCACCCGGCGACGCACTGGCCACCGCCCTGGTCGAAGACTTGAACGGGGTTCTTGCCGACGCCGACCTGTTCGATGTTCAACGCTTCCACGGCATCTTGCTCAGCGACGAAGCCAATCGGTTGCTGAAAAACCCGGAGCGGACACCATCGACGCTCGGCCGGCTCAACCGCCTGCTGCTCGAGGCGGCGTACGCGCCGTCGTTCGCCCGAATCTTTTCGCTGTATCGCGTCGGACCTGGCGCCACCTTTGCCCGCCTGGCCGAGGCATTGAGCCAATGGCAAAAAGACCAGCCGCGCTACGGAATCATCGAGTTCGTCGACAGCAGCGTGTACACCGAACCGGTTGCGGTCGCACTGGCGGCGCACCAGGTATTGCAGCTGCGGGCCGCCGAGCGCGCACGGCCGGTACTGCGCTTGCTCGACTACCTCGCTGATCGTCCCGACGCGTTTTCGGTCAGCGGCGGCGCGGGCAGCCGGTTCGTCCTCGACGGCCTGCTCGTGGCCGGCCGCGGACTGCAGATCAGCGGTCCGGGTCCTGGCGAAGAAAACGAGCGTATCGCGCCGGACCTGTGCGAAGTCGTCATCCGGCACTGCACCCTGGTGCCGGGCTGGGGCCTGGGTTGCGAATGCGAACCCAAGCGTCCGAACGAACCGAGTATCGAGATGATCAATACGACTGCCGCGCTGGCGATCGAGTCCAGCGTCGTCGGTTCCATCGAGATAACCGCCGATTCAGTCCGGACCGATCCGCCCGCGATCTGCATCAGCGACAGCATCGTCGATGCGACACGCAGCGGCCGCGTAGCGATTAGCGCGCCGAACGACCGGTTCGCGTTTGCGCGCCTGTCCATCCGCCGCACGACCGTCCTGGGCGCAACGCACGTGCATGCAATCGAACTCGCCGAGAATTCGATCTTCATGGGCTGCATCCATGTCGCCCGGCGACAGCATGGCTGTATCCGCTTTTGTTACGTGACACCGAATTCGCGTACGCCGCGCCTTTTCCATTGCCAGCCGAACCTCGTGCAGGCCGCCGTGGCGGCGAACAATCCGCTGCTCTCTGGCCAAGCGCTCACGGATGCCCAGGAAGCCGAGATCCTGCGCGTGCGACCGAGCTTCGACAGCACGCGCTACGGCAATGCCGCGTACTGTCGCCTCGCGCTGGATTGCGCCACCGAAATCGTGCGCGGCGCCGACGACGAGTCGGAAATGGGCGTATTCCACGACCTGTTCCAACCCCAGCGCGCGGCGAATCTGCAGGTGCGCCTGGACGAATACACCCCGGCCGGCATGGATGCGGGGTTGATTTATGCAAGTTAGGAGAATCCGATGAAAGGCGATTTCACGCGCAATACCTTCGACCCGGGCAAGCAGTACTCGCGTGTACTGATGCAGCAGGGACGCGTCCAGCTCGATTCCGACTGGAACGAGCAGTCATCGATTCTGCTTCACTACATGCGCACGCTTGCGCGTGACCTGATCGGTCCGCACGGAGCGCCCGAGCAAAGGGACGACAGCGGCGCCGTCCTGCCGTGTTCGAGTTTCCAGGTCGTCACGCGCGTGCAGGACCTGAAGGACGCGAACGGCACGCCACTCGCCGCCGGCGACGACGCGTTCAAGCAGTTCCGGACGACGCTTGCGGACAACAAGGACGCCGTCGCCGTAAACCCGGGTCGTTATTATGTCGACGGCCTGCTCGTCGAAAGCACGACGCCGCGCATTGTGGAGCCGGCGGCGAATACAGATGGCGTCGTCGTGGATTTCCTCGTCTACCTCGATGTCTGGGAGCGGCATGTCACCTGCGTCGAAGATCCTCACATCCGCGAGACCGCCCTCGGTGGTCCGGACACCACAACCCGTACTCAGGTCGTCTGGCAGGTCAACACCTGCCCCGCCGATGGCGACTCGTGCAAACTGACCCACGTTCCGGTGGAGCCCGGGACCGGACTATTGCGCGCCTACGCCGGTCCCGGTCCGGCACCGTCGACGCCTTGCGTCATAGCACCCGCATCGAGCTATCGCGGCGCAGAAAACCAGCTGTATCGTGTCGAGATCCACACGGGCGGCGCGGTCGGCGCTGCAACGTTCAAATGGTCGCGCGAAAACGGTTCGGTTGTGTTCCCGGTAGTCGGCGGCCCGGCCGGGGCGAATCCCGTCGATGGCTCTGCCGCCATCACAGTCACGGTGGCGACGTTGGGCCGCGACGGCGATGTTGGCTTGCATGTCGGTGACTGGGTCGAGCTGCTTGATGAAGATTACGTCATGCAGAATCGAGCCGACCCATTGTTGAAGGTAACGAACATCGACAAGGACCAGATGAAGGTAACCCTGAAGGGAACGACAAACGTCGCCGGTGACAAAAACCAGAGCAATATGTTGTTGCGCCGCTGGGACCAGGGCAGCGATGCGGTGAAAGTCACGGAGACCGACGCCGCCGATGCCACCTACTCCGGTTGGATCAAACTCGAAGACGGCATCGTCGTGTGCTTCGTGAAGAGTGCCGCCAACGATCCAGCCCGCGTCTACCGGAGCGGCGACTACTGGCTGATTCCGGCACGCGTCGACGCGGGCGACATCGAATGGCCGCGGAAAGATGGCGTTCCACAACCACGGCCGCCGGCCGGCCCGCATCATCACTACGCGCCGTTGGCACATCGCAACGCCAACGGTCTGATGAGTTGCCGCCGCTGCTTTCCGGCGTTGGCGATCCCGTGTCCGGATACGGGCACTACGAACAAGGCGCCGTCGGCCAAAAAATCGGGCGCCGGCAAGAAGAAGGCGGACGGCTAGTTGCGGGCAGGCCTCGATCGGAGGCACAGTTCGCCCGGCTCAGGATGGACGCATGTTCGAATTACGTCGCTCATCGAAACCCGATGCCGCACCTGCCGTATGCACGCTCGGCCGCGTGAACGCTGCCGATCGAGCGCACCAAGCCGCTGCGCCGGCCTGGAACTCGCGTCACGATTTCGATCTGACCGCCCTGCCCGCCGCGGTACAGCTCAAGGCAACAATCGGTTCGCCGAATGATCCGCTCGAGCGTGAAGCCGATGCCGCCGCAGAACGCGTCATGCGCATGACCGCGCCCGGCTCGATCGGTTCCTCGTCGCCGGCGATCCAGCGCAAGTGCAGCGCCTGTGAGGACGACGAACAGCGCCGCATCCAGACCAAGCGTGTGAGTGCTGCTTCCGGACTGGCGACGCGCGACTCAGCAGCGGCCGAACGGGCTGTCGCACATGGCGGCGCGCCGCTGCCATCCGCCGCGAGGACCTTCTTCGAGCCTCGCTTCGGCCACGACTTCAGCCAGGTGCGCGTGCACACCGACGCCACGGCGGCGAACGCGGCGCGGGCCCTCGACGCGCAGGCGTACACGTTGGGCCACAACATCGCCTTTGCTCCGGGCGCATACGCGCCTCATACCGGTGCGGGCAGAAGCCTGCTCGCACACGAGCTCGCGCATGTCGTGCAGCAGCAGGGAGGTCATGCCGGGCGCGTGCAGCGCAAGCTCACGGTCGATGCGAAGGCGTCCGATGATCCGGCGACAGCCGTCAGCACGATTGCGCCGTTGGTGGCCGCGCTGTGCCCCGACTTCGAAATTCTCGGCGGCGGCCTGGTTTGGCCCAAGAAAGGCACTAACGAAGCGGCGTTCAACTTCAAGAAGGTCGCGACCGGCAAACAGCCGCTCGGCTGCTGCTGCCTCAGCACGCTGTCGGCGGCGCCAGATGATTGGCGCGTCGTCGTGTCGACCAAGGATGCGCCGCAGACCGACTCGGTCAAACGCGAAGTCAGGATGACGCCGACGTCCGGTGCCACGGCTCCGGATTTGCGCTACTGGACCGGAGGACCGACCGAAACGATCAAGAACCAGCCGCCAGCGGAAGCCTTCGGTCACGAGTTGTGCGGTCACGCGGCGCTGATGCAGATCAAAGCGCATCCATCCAGCCTGTCGACGACGCCGGACCGCGCCTTCAGCGACATCCACGATCCTACTGTGCGCATCCAGGATGCGCTGGCGAAGGAAATGGGCCTTCCCGGCGACCGTGGCCTGGCCGGCAGTGGCAAGCACCGCGGCGAATCTCTGCGCGTGTTCACGATCGGTCCTTACGCGGCCGATGCCGACGATCCCTCGCCGTTTGCCGCACAGATCACGAACGCCGTCGCTTTTCTCAATGGCAACGCGGACCTGCTCGTGGACGCAGTCGGTTTTCGCAACGCCAAGGACACGAAAGCAAGCGTGAGCCTGGATCGCGCTACCAGGGCGCAGGCCGAGGTGAGGAAAACGCTGGCCACGCCGACGGTGGACGTGCAGACCACGGCAACAACCACTGATAAGCTCACGCGGGCGCAGCCTGCGACCGACGGCGGTGTCGGCACCGGCCCGATCGTCGAACTACGCATGGCGATACGACCGGCAGGTCTGGTCAAGTCCGTCGGCACCGCACCTCCGGCAACGCCCGTGCACGTCGACCCGGAATTCCCCGGAGTTGTGAAAGCGCTCAAGGCGCACACGGGTCCGAACGCCTGTCACGACCTGCTTGCCGATCAGGGCTGGCCGTAGACAACGGTAGAAAAGGCCGGGGCTGCAGGGCTGAACGCCGCCTGAGGGCGCGTCGCGACCGGGTCACTATTTCGCCCACTTCGCGGAATGATGCTGCCACTATGGAAGTCGTATTTAAACGGCGTGCTGTCTTTGCCGGAGCACATCGACCCAACCATGGAGGCAGGTCGCGATGCAGACGCCCAAATCAGATGCGCTGGTGTTCTTCGGCGCCAC
>DASSGP010000409.1:0-2679 GCA_035693405.1 Rudaea sp.
CAGGAACGCGACGCCGCGCTTGAAACTCGGATCGCGCATCGACGGCATCGCGATCAGGAAGTTATTGGTGAGTGTGGTCATCGCCAACATGGCGCCATTGTACCCGCTCGCGGGCCGCTTGACCGGTCCTCGCCCATGCTGGACCCTCAAGGAAAAGACGTTACACGAAGAACACGAAGAAGAGCGCACGAAGCACACGAAGAAAACGCTGACCTCCGCGCCGGTTGCGTTGCGATGACGCGGACCCCTCGGATCTTCAGGACCTCATTGTTTCTTTATCGCTCTACCTTCGTGGCTTTTCCTTCGTCTCCTTCGTGTCTTCGATGGGCAGGAGTCCGAGTGCCTCGAAGGCCATGGATGGCCGAGAGAGGCCGTGGTTCAATCTTTGCTTGTCGCCCGGTCTTCGCCGCTAGCGGTTGCGCAAGACATCGCCCGGCAGGAACTGCCACGTTCGCGTCACATAGAGCTCGTCGACCTTCTCCCCGGGTGGGATCGGCGGAAACGGCGCGGCGAGCTTGACGATGCGCAGCGCGGCGTCGTCGAGCAGCTTGTGGCCGCTCGACTGGATGACGTCGGCGCTGCGTACCGAGCCATCGCGATTGATCGAGACCGTGAGCACCAGCTGCCCGTGCAACTGCTGGCGCCGCGCTTCGTCGGGATAGTTCAGGTTGCCGATGCGCTCGATGCGCGCGACCCAGGCCGACATGTAGGCCGCGTACTCGTACTCCTTGGTATTGGCCGAAATGAATTTCTTCTTCGGCCGCTTTGCGTAGGCGACCGAATCGCGCTGCACTTCCTCGGCCAGGCGCGCCATCTCGACCTTCTTCTCCATCAATTCGCGTGCGGTCGGCAGCGGCATTTCCTGTCGCTCGGGCGACTCCTTCTCGGTGTGCACGGCGAACGACGATTTCTGCTGAGTCAGCAGTTCATGCGGCGTCTCCGGCTGCGGTTTCGGCGCGCCGGCCAGCAGCGGCCGCGGAGCGAGGCCCGGATCGGGCTTGTGGATCGGGCTGGACAGCGGCTCACTCGGCCGCAGCGGCTTGTCGCTGTCGCCGCCGCCGGAATTGTGCGCCTGGGCGAGGAAATCGGCCTTGTCCGGCTTCGTGCCCGTTGCCGACTGAACCAGGATCACATCCAGCGCCGGAAGGCTCTGCGCGGGTTTTTCGTATTCGAACGTCAGGCCCAGCGCGAGCACGCCATGGGCGATCAGCGAGAACAGCAAAGTGACCCCGAAGCGGTCGCCGCTGCCGACGCCAGGGGCCTTTGCACTCACGATGCGTCTGCCTCGAGCGCGTCGAACAGCATGCCGGCAATGTTCAGTCCGAATTGCGCATCGAGTTCACGAATGCAGGTTGGCGAGGTGACGTTGACCTCGGTCAGGTAGTCGCCGATCGCGTCGAGGCCGACGAAGCGCATCCCGCGGCGGCGCAGCTCCGGCCCGACCAAAGCCGCAATGCGGCGGTCGCCTTCGGACAGCGGCCGGCCGACGCCCTTGCCGCCGCGCGCCAGGTTGCCGCGGAAGTCGTCGCCCTGCGGCATGCGCGCGAGCACGTATGGCACCGGCTCGCCATCGATCATCAGGATGCGCTTGTCGCCGTCCTTGATCTCGGGAATGTAGCGCTGCGCGACGGTGAAGTTGCGGCCCTCCTCGGTCAGTGTTTCGATGATGACGTTGAGGTTCGGATCGCCGCGGCCGCTGCGAAAGATCGAGCGCCCGCCCATGCCGTCGAGCGGCTTGAGCACGACGTCGCCGTGCTCGCTGACGAAGCGGCGGATCTCGGCGGCGTCGCGCGCAATGATCGTCGGCGGTATGCATTGTGGAAAATGCAGCGAAAACAACTTTTCGTTCGCATCGCGCAATCCGCGCGGATCGTTGATCACACGCACGCCGGCCTGCTGGGCCAGTTCCAGCACCATCGTGTCGTAGAGGAACTGCGAATCGAACGGCGGATCCTTGCGCGCGAACAGCAGGTCGACTTCGCGCAGGTCGATCCAGCGCCGCTGGCCGAGCGTGAACCAGTCGTTCGCATCGTCGCGCACCTGCACGTCGGCGGCGCGCGCGAACGGTTCGGCGCCGCGCAGCGCGAGGTCGCCCTGGTTCATGTAAAGCAGCCGATACCCGCGCCTTTGGGCCTCGAGCATCAGCGCCAGCGTCGAGTCCTTTTCGACATGAATTGCGGCGATCGGATCCATCAGAATGGCGACGGTCGCAGTCATCGGCGGGGCTCGAACAGGGTGGGGGAAAAACCGGAGCAGGCAGTCATGTTGGCATGCGGTGTGCTTGTGAATGAAACGTGAAAGGAAACACGTTCCTCGCAAAGACACGGTCTATACTAGCATCGGCATGGCGGCACATCGGCGCTGCCGGATCGCCGGCAGCAGCCAAAAACCGTCGATTTGTTCAGGTACTTTCCTCAGACTTGCCGCTGGCTTAGCGGAAAGCCTTGACAGGATTGCTAAGTATTGGTTAATACGGCGAAGTTTTCCATAGCGGTGCACGGGCCCGATCCGAACGGAGCGCGACCGGATGCACCGCGTACGTGGTTCGGAGCTCCCGGCCGGCATCGATGGCCTGCAGTCGCTTTGGACAGGAACTCCGCAGGCAGGGGGTAGTGCGTGGAAGAGACAGCAAAAAACGGCGGTTTGACAGGGCTGAAGGTCATGGTCATCGATGATTCG
>DASSGP010000410.1:0-3894 GCA_035693405.1 Rudaea sp.
CGAAGTTGAGCGAATACACGTTTCCCGGATACGACGAAGTCGAGCGCAGGTCCTGTCCGCCGAAGCGCCTGAAGTCGTCGCTCGAAGTCAGATCGCGGTCCGTGCCGCGAAGTGGGTCGCGCTTGAAGTAATCCAGCACCATCATTCCCGAGAACGCGCCGCTGCGGCCGCCCAGCGCGAGCGAGGCATTGCGTTCTGCGGCGTCGCCGTTGGAACTCTCGCCGTAGCGTACGTTCGCGCCGACGCCGGTGAAGTCCTTCTTGAGGACAATGTTTACCGCGCCGCCGATGGCGTCCGCTCCGTAAATCGCCGAAGCGCTGTCGGTAAGGACTTCTATGCGTTCGATCGCGGCCAGAGGAATGTTGTTGAGATCGAAGAAATTCGCCGCCGCGTTCGCTCCGGAGGAACCCAGGCGTCTGCCATTGAGCAACAGCAGCGTGGTTCCGACGGGAAGGCCGCGCAATTGCACCGTGCTGGCGCCGAGAAAGCTGGCGTTGCCGGATTCGTCGGGCGAAACCGCATTCTGCGTTATCCGGTTCATGACTTCGCGCGTCTCTGACGCCCCGGAGCGCTCGATGTCCTCGCGCGAGATCACGACAACCGGCGAAGGCCCTTCGTTGGAACGCCTCAGGCGCGAGCCCGCAGTTACCACGACTGCCTCGAGTTCCTGAGCGGGCGCGTCAGAATTTCTTTCGGGGCTTGAGCTGTTTTCGACGCGCCCGGACTTGTCCTGATCGGGTTCCGGCGCAGACAGACCTTGAGCCACGTGCAGGGCGGGGCTCGCCGGTTGTGCGCCTTCGCTGGGATGGGGAACATCGACCGAAATCGTGTCGTCGCCACTCACGCGAAACGCAAGCCCCGAACCCTTGAGCAGCTGACGCAACGCCGCTTCCGGCTCGAACTCGCCTTTGATTCCGTCGGTACGCTTCGACTCGACCACTTGAGTCGAGAACAGGATTTGCCGATCACTTTGCCTTGCAAACTCGACCAAGGCAGTGGCAAGTGGTTGCGCAGCGATATCGAAATGCCTGACGCCCGACTGCACCGTCGCGCGGATGGGCGGGGTGTAAAGGGCTAGGCAAGCCAGCAACACGCCGAGAATCATCAGCCCCGGAACTCTTGCCGCGATCGCACGCATCGAGTTGCGCATGCCGCGTGAGTGCCCGCTTCTCGCCTGCGGCCTGATCGTCGTCAGGACGCGAGAGTTCCTCGCTTGCCTTGTGTGCCTTGTGAGTATGGTCACTTGCCCTCCGCCCGTGAGTTGCGCCTGCAGCGACGTTGCTTCGTACTGAGAAAGACGCAACGCGAGCAGCAACCCGCCTGCCGGAACAAAAAAAAATTCGCGCGCGACGGATCAGTCAGCTCGACGGCCGCGATAGTGCGCGCCGCATCTGGCAGATCGTCAGACGGCAGGAGGAATGGGATCGCAGCCTTCGCTCACTGCTGTCCGGAATAAATGTATACCAGCGAAAAGCGCCCCTTCCGCCTCTCGGGCACCTTCTCCCCTTCGCAGGGGAAGGCATAAATCTGCGACATCGCTGCATTTCCTTCCCCTGCGCGCAGTTCGGGGGAAGGTGCCGAAGGCGGAAGGGGGCGCGCGCCTTATTGCCACGCGATGATTGAGTCGTGCCCAAACTCAGTCGCTGAATCAGCGAGCACTTTGCCAAGCATTCCGACACCGATTGAAGAACTATTCCGAACAGGAGTGAGCCTTCGCTGGGATGACGACTTGTTCGAAGGTTCCCTAAAAGGTTCGCGGAGTATTGGACCGGCCCGGCGCGAGAATGATTTTAGCGTCGCCGCGACGCGTGACGCTGATCGGGAAGTAGTCCTGCAGCGCAGTGACGAATGCTTCCTGCTCACCCGCGCGGAACATTCCGTTGACGTGCAGCTGTGCCAGTGCGGAATCGTCCACCTCGATCTGGATCGCACTATAGCGATTCATTTCGGCCACGGCCTCGCCAAGCGGCAGGTCCTCGAAGAATACGCGGCCTTCACGCCAACTCGTGAATTTTCCGACATCGATTGTGCGGACAAGCGCTTCGCCATGCTGCGCAGACCTTCTTTTCTCCGCTGATGCCAGGATCGTCGAAGTCCCAACGGCCTTGCCGGCGACGGGGGGCAGTTCCGCGACGAGCTGCTGACCAGGATCCAGGGATTGCGGACGAGAAGAGACGGGGCCGCTGCGCTCGACTTCGACTCTTCCTTCGAGCAGGGTCACGCGCACCGAATCGGCATCCAGACGCACGTCGAACTCGGTGCCGACGGCGACGATTTCTCGATCGCCCGCGTGCACGACGAACGGGCGCTGCGGGTTTTTCGCTACATGGAACAGCGCTTGTCCCTCGACGAGCGTCACCGATCGCTGGGCATCGCTGAAGTGGACTTCGAGCTGCGTGCGCGTGTTGAGTTCGACTGTTGAGCCGTCCTGCAACGTGACGGTCGAGCGTTGTCCGATGCCGGTCGCATAGCGGCCTGGATCCGCCAGTGCGGAGAAAACGCGGGCGGGGTCCCAGCGGTTGCTTTCAGGAACCATCGTCCAAATGGCTGCGCCTGCGAGAAGGAAAGCGATGCTGGCCGCCACAGACCATGTCCGTCTGCGCTGCCGGCGCCGCACTCGCGCAACGGCCGCATCGCGCAAGCCGCGCACGTCGGCGCGGCTCGTCTCACCGCGCAAAGTGGCGATCAGCATCTGCAGCCGGTCGAACGATGCGCGATGACTCGCGGAGGCGTCCCTCCATTGCGCGAAGCGGGCGCGATCGGCGTCCGTGCAGTCGGGTGCGCGCAAACGCGCATCCCAATAGCCCGTCTCGTCGGCGATCCGGTCCCTGGCCTGACTATCCATGTGTGCGTCTCCCTGAGTTTTCATGGGTAGCGGTCGATCCTTTTCAACAGATACGCGCTGGCGCGGCCAACGTGCTTCTCAACGGTGCTGATGGCCATGCCGAGCTGTCGCGCGATTTCCGCATGCGAGAGGTCGTCGAGGTGATAGAGCGTGAACACGACCCGCGTGCGCTCCGGCAACTCGTGGAGTCCGGCGAGCAACTGCTCGATCAACTGCGTGCTCTGCAGGGCGCGTTCCGGACTTATCGTTTCCTCGGCCGTGCCATGCAGTGCTTCTTCGTACGGTTCATGGGCGTCTGCCGCGCGAGCGGAAAGGCGCCGTTGACGGTCGCGCAACAGGTTTGCTGCCGTCTTGAAAAGATAGGCTTCCACCAGTTCCACGCGGGCTATGGTCTCGATTTCGCCGCCGCCGGCCAGCCGAACAAAGACGTCCTGCAGCAGGTCCTCGATTTCGGAGCGGCTGCCGACGCGCTTTTCGAAATAGCGCAGCAGCGGGGTGCGAAAACGGCGTGACAAGTCCTCGATGACGGCAGCCTTGCCGGGCCGGTCGGGCCCATGGCCAATGTCGATACCGTCCACGCGAGTCACTGTGTGATCCATTTTTCGTAGTGTCCGCTGATAACGAGATCGGGGCTACCTGGAAAATATCGTTCTGTTTGCGGTCAAATCGATTAAAACGTTGCAAAGCAATAACTTGGAAGGAATGAAGGCGGGCTCTCCAGACGAGCAGGGAGAAAAAAACGAGTTCTCCCGACCTTCCGGAAAGTGAAGGCGTTTGGGCCACCAACTTTTAAGACGCAAAACGGAGGCAAACCCGCCTGCTGCGGCGTCAATCTGACCACGGTATTGCGACTGCAAAACGTGGTCATCCGGAAATGGGCCGCACCAGTCGCCGCAGACGAAAATGCAACTTGCGCGTTCGCGGCCGCGCCAGGATGGGTCGGTGCTGAACGACGCACGCGTGCGAATTGCCGGGCCCGCTCAGCGCAAAACTGTCGCGGGCGAGCTGAGGGCGACGCTCGAGCCCGGCCATCCCAGAGAGCTCTACTA
>DASSGP010000411.1:0-2074 GCA_035693405.1 Rudaea sp.
CTGCAGGGCTTCAGCCTGCGGGAAATCGGCCAGCTCAGCGGCACCTCGGAGGAAGCAGCGCGCAAGCTGCTCGACCGCGGCCTGCAGTCGTTGCGCGAAAGCCTGGCAGTAAGCGGGATTGTTGGAGATATCGAATGAACAGCTCGAAATTTGGCAAGCCGGACGTGGCCAAGCTCTATCGCCGTTTCACGCGCAGCCGCGCTGCGACCGCGCCCCTGCCGGAAGTCGATGCACTGCTGGCGCTGGCCGACGGCCGGCAGTCCGATGAAACCGAACGCCTTCTCGCCGATGTCGCCCGTTCCGGCATGCATGCCGACCTGCTGCGCTTTGCGCGCGCGCTGGCGCCGGAATCGGCGCGGCTCGGCAGCCAGCTCGACCGCGCGTTTGAACGGCCGGCGGCCGACCACGGGCGCCGCGCGCGCCACACGGCGCATGCGGCCAGCGCGCAGCGCAGCTGGCTACGCGTTGCCGCGAGTGTTGCCGCAGGTCTGGTCGTTGCGATTGCCGTCTGGACCGTGCAGCGCACTCACGCGCCGTCAGCGTCGACCGCAGCGCTAACAACGACGAAGTCCGATCGGATTTTTGCCGCCATCGACGACCGAAGTTCCGCTGCCGCGCCCGGCTCTGACCGGATATTTCACGCCGACTTCAAAGGCGACGAAATATTCCACGGAAAATTCAGCGGCGGCTGATTCGCGCCGCAGCCCCTGATCAGACTCGCCCGTCAGACTTCGACCGCGCTGGCGTGTTCGCGCGTCGCCGTGAATGTGACGCCGGGCCAGCGTTCCTGAGTCAGCTGCAGGTTCACGCGTGACGGCGCCAGGTAGACCAGTTCTCCGGCCGCGTCGACCGCCAGGTTCATCGCATTCTTGTCGCGGAATTCAGCGAGTTTCCTGTCGTCCGCGCAATGGATCCAGCGCGCGGTAATCACGGTCACGTTCTCGAACGCGCAATCGACGCTGTACTCGTCCTTGAGCCGGTAGGCCACGACTTCGAACTGCAGCACGCCGACCGCGCCGAGAATCAAGTCGTTCGACATCAGCGGGCGGAAGAACTGCGTCGCGCCTTCCTCGGACAGCTGCGCCAGACCCTTTTGCAGCTGCTTCATTTTCAGCGGGTCGCGCAGGCGCGCGCGGCGGAACAGTTCCGGCGCGAAACTCGGGATGCCGATAAACGACAGCGACTCGCCTTCGCTGAACGTGTCGCCGATCGAAATCGTGCCGTGGTTGTGGATGCCGATGACGTCGCCGGGATACGCGGTGTTGACGATCTCGCGGTCCGAGGCCATGAACGTCAGCGCGTTCGCGAGCTTGACCTCCTTGCCGCTGCGAACGTGAAACGCCTTCATGCCGCCGTCGAAGCGGCCCGAGCAGATGCGCATGAAGGCGACGCGGTCGCGGTGCAGCGGATCCATGTTCGCCTGGATCTTGAACACGAATCCGGTCAGCTGGTCCTCGTCGGGCGCGATTTCGCGCGTCGTCGTCGGGCGCGGCTTCGGCGCCGGCGCGTGTTCGACGAAAAAATCGAGCAGCGGCTGCACGCCGAAATTGTTGACGGCCGAACCGAAAAACACCGGGCTCTGACGGCCGGCGAGATAGCGATCGGTGTCGAAACGGTGCGAGGCGCCTTCGACCAGTTCGAGTTCCTCGCGCAATTCACGCAGCATGTCGTCGCCAAGGCGCGCGTGCAGCTGCGGATCGTCGACCGAGGCGTAGATCGTCGAATCCTGTCGTGTGAAGTTGCGGCCCGGCTCATACAGGTGCACTTCACCGCTGATCAGGTGATAGACGCCCTTGAGGCGCGAACCCATGCCGATCGGCCAGGTCACCGGTGCGCACTCGATCTTCAGCACCGATTCGACTTCGTCGAGCAGTTCGATCGGCGGCCGGCCCTCGCGGTCGAGCTTGTTGATGAACGTCATGATCGGGGTGTCGCGCAGGCGGCACACGTCCATGAGCTTGATCGTGCGTTCCTCGACGCCCTTGGCGCAGTCGATGACCATCAATGCGGAGTCGACCGCGGTCAGCACCCGATAGGTATCCTCGGAGAAGTCCGCGTGGCCCGGTGTGTCGAG
>DASSGP010000412.1:0-2947 GCA_035693405.1 Rudaea sp.
GCCGGCGCATCGAGACCGCGCAACCGCAGGGACGCCTGCGACAGCAGCGGCATCAGCAACGCCCATACGATTGCCGTCGCGCCGAGCATCGGCGCCACCCCGAGCGGAAAATCCAGCGCATGCCAGCCACTGCCGGCAGCCCAGTAGGCCAGCGGCGCGCCGATCGCCCCGAGCAAGGCTGACAGCATGGGCCTGACTTGCAGGAACGCGAGCGAGTGATTGAGCGTCAGCGCAAAACTCGTCCACAGCGCGACCATCCACACCGGCGCGAGTCCCGGCCACGGCACCGCCGCATGGAACCGCATGAGACCAAACTGCACAAATGTGGAATCCAGGACGAACCCGAGCAGCGAGACACCGACGAACAGGCACGCATCCGCGCGGCGCCATTGGCCAAGGCTCAATTGCAGCGCGGCAAACACGGCTAGCACGATGAGCCCGGGCCACCACAGCCCATGTCCGGCGCCGGCGACCGCCGCGAGCCAGGTCGCTTGATACAGGATCAGGTTGATCCAGACGTTCACGGCGATTGGCAATCCGGCAGGAATTGCGCACGGCGGCAACCGGGCTTGACCATGAGCATCTGCACGCTGCCAGTCGAGCGTTCGCGGAATCCGCCCTCGCAATAGGCGAGATAGAAATCCCAAAGGCGCAGGAAGCGCTCGTCGAATCCGAGCGCGCGCACGTCGCTGCGCGCGCGGTGGAATCGCTCACGCCACGCCGCAAGCGTGAGCGCATAGCTTGGGCCGATATCCTCGAGGTTGTACAGCTTCAGGTCGCTGCTGCGCGCCGCCGCGCCGAGCATCGCGCTGACCGACGGAATGAAGCTGCCAGGAAACACATGGCGCTTGATGAAATCGACTGCACGCAGGGCCTGGGCATATCGATGATCCTCGATCGTGATGGCCTGGATCAGCGCCATGCCGTGCGGAGTGCGCAGCGAGCCGATCTTCGTGAAATAGGTATCGAGGTACTGATGGCCGATCGCCTCGATCATCTCGATCGAGACGAGCTTGTCGTACCGGCCGTCGAGATCGCGATAGTCCTCGAGCAGCACGTCGACGCGATCGTCCAGGCCGGCTTCCGCTACGCGCTCGCGGGCCAGTTCGTATTGCGCGCGCGAAATCGTCGTCGTCGTGACATGGCAGCCGAAATGCTTTGCGGCGTGAATCGCGAATCCGCCCCAGCCGCTGCCGATCTCGATGACGCGATCGTTCGCGGACAGCGCGAGCTTGCTGCAGACGCGGTC
Source organism: Rudaea sp. (assembly GCA_035693405.1). Lineage (GTDB taxonomy): Bacteria > Pseudomonadota > Gammaproteobacteria > Xanthomonadales > Rhodanobacteraceae > Rudaea. The sequence goes on from DASSGP010000412.1 coordinate 1,250, forward strand.
GAGCTTGCGTGTCGACGCCGTTTCCAGCGACTCGCTGGCGTCAGCATAGATCGCCGACGAATACATAAGGTTGTCGTCGAGGAACAGCCGGAAGAAATCATTGCCGAGATCGTAGTGCGCGGCGATATTGTCGCGGCTGCCGCCGCGCGTATTGCGCCGCAATCCGTACCACGCGCGCAGTGTCAAGCCGCCGAACCGCGCCAGGCCGGTTTCCATCGCGTCGAGCAGGGCGCGATTGCGCACGAGCATGCGGATCAGCGCGACCAGGTCATCGCAGTCCCAGTCGCCGTCGATGAACGATTCGCCAGCGCCGACACTGCCATTCATCGCGACCGCGCGATAGAACGCGCTGGCATGCACGCGCACGGTCGCCCGCAGTGTATCGGCGGAGTTTTCCGCCGTCTGGCCGAGCACCGTTTCGCCGCTCTCGTCGATCACGGTCAATTGACACTCGCGCAACGCCTGCATCTGCTTCAGCAGGCGCGTACGCAACGCGCGGTCGATCGGGCCAAATCCGGGGCCGGTCGCTGCGGCGGCAATGCGATTCATTGGCGTGGACATCGTTTCAGGTTCCATGCTTGTCACCCGACCACGACGGATGATCGTAGACCGGATTGCGACGCAGCCAGAGTCGGAGCGCCTGCCAGTGTATTGCGGCGACAATGCGCAGTGTCATCGCCGGGAAACGCAGCAGAACGCGCGCAAGGTTGGCTGCATTGAGCGGACGACGCTCGAGAACCAACGTCGCGTCGACTTCACAAGCATCGCCGTCGCGCACGTCCATGTGCACGCGCAGCGCATCCGCCGGTGCGGTAAGGCGCCAGGCATAACTGCGTTGCATCGGCAGGAACGGCGAGACGTGAAATGCCTTGGCGAACGACCAGCCGAGCGCGCGGCCGTGCCGCTGTGCCGAGGCGACCGGCAACACGTAGCTGTGACGCTCTTTCCACGGCGTATTCGTGATTTCGGCGACGATGGCTTCGAGCGTCTTGCCATCTTCGGCATAGCAGTAGTAGAAACTCACCGGATTGAAGCAGTGGCCGAAGTAGCGCAGATGCGCCAGCAAGCGGATCGGCCCGCGTGGCGCGTTGCCGGTCTCGACACGCACGCGCTCGCGGACTGCTTCCGCCAACGGCACGCCCGGATCGCCGAGATAGTCTTTGCGGCGGAACTCCGCGAGGTTGCGGCTGCCGACCGACCACAACCAGCGACCGGCGAACAGCCGGCCGACCTCGTCGAGATCCAGATACAGCATGCAGATCCTGTATCGGAACTCGTGCGCGTGCGGCGAGTGCCGGCGATGGCGCACCCAGCCTTCGTACACGGCGCTTTCCCATTCTGGCGGCGACGAGTTCCTCGACTGGGCATCACCGACGGTCGTCGCGGCGATGGCGCCTGCCGCCGGCTCGCTTGCAGTCCGATACGCGGCAAGGTCGCGAATCGTCATGGCCAACGGACTCCGAGCCCGCTCGCGACCTCGACGGCGCTGCGCATGCCGTCCTCGTGAAAACCCCAGCCCCAATAGGCGCCTGCGAACCATGTGCGGTCGACGCCCTGGATCTCGTGCTTGCGCGACTGCGCGCGCACGGCAGCGTGTGTATACACCGGATGCTCGTAACGCATGCGCCGCAGTATCCGGTCCGGGGCAATGCGAGCGGTCGCGTTCAACGTCACGACGATCGGCTCGGGCGCGTCGAG
>DASSGP010000413.1:0-15839 GCA_035693405.1 Rudaea sp.
CAGAGGTTGTGAGCCCGACAGCACCATTCCGTAGTGATGCGATTTGTGGCAATTGCGGTCGGCAATCACGATGTCGCCGGGCGCCGTCACCGCCTGGTAGACCATCTTGTTCGACGTCGACGTGCCGTTGGTGACGAAGAAAACGTGGTCCGCGCCGACGGCGCGCGCGAACTTCTCCTGCGCGATTTTGATGTTGCCGGTCGGCTCGAGCATGCTGTCCAGGCCGCCGGTCGTGGCGGAGGTCTCGGCCAGAAACAGGTTCAGCCCGTAGAACTCACCCATATCGCTGATCCAGTTCGACTTCATGATCGACTTACCGCGCGCGATCGGCAGCGCGTGGAACGTGGCGATCGGCCTGGCGGCATAGTGTTTGAGGTTGTCGAAATGCGGCGTCGAATAACGGTCGGCGACGCCTTCGAGGATGTTCAGGTGCACTTCCATCATCTCCTCGACTTCGTAGAACACGCGCCGGATCATCGAAGCCGCCGGGTCACCCGCGAGCTTTTCGACGTTGCGGTCGGACATCAGGTAGATGTCGAGTTCGGGGCGGACGCGCTTGATCATCTTCGCCAGCGTGATGCCGATCTCGAGCGGCGCTTCGCTCGTCGCGTCGAGATGCTGGTAGGTCGTGAGCAAATCGCGCAGCAGCGGTACATCGTGCTGCGAGGGCACCGGTATGCCATCGAAAATCACCACGGACTGGATCTTGCCGTTCAGGATCGTGGCCAGCATCGCATCCTCGACGCTGCCGACTAGCACCGGCTCGTAAATCATTGCGTCCTCGACGCGCCGCAGGCGGCGAATCTCATTGGCGAGCTTTGCCACGCTGCCGGCCGTCGCCGGCGTGACGAATAGGGCCTCGAAGTAAGGCCGGCGTGCTACGGTGCCTTCGAACGTCTGCCCCAGTAGCTCCGGTGTGGTGTCGTTGTCGTCGTCCGACGATTCCCACTGGCCGCTCTCGTAGCGGTAGCTGTCGGTCAGCAGCGCGCCGCTGATGCGACGCACGAGCCGCGCGGAGCCGAGCGCGTCGTCTGCCACGATGCGTTCGCCCAGTGTTTTCATGAGGCGCGACCCGGGATAGGCGAAGAAATCCTCGAGCGGGCGAACCTGCGCCAGCGCCGCTTCCACCGCGGCGCGCCCACTGCGCGCGTTGCCGCCGCGTGCTGCGGCTGCCCACGTCTGCGCCTTGGCATTCAACTCGCGCCAGCGATCGAACCGCGCCGCCGAACTCGCAAAAAAGTTGTCCACGTTCGCTGTGGTGTGGGTCGAAGTCGCCATGGTTTCTCACTCCTGGATTCAGCGCGTGCGGTATTTATCCGCCGATGCGTGACGAGGACCGTTGATCCGCGTTGCACCCGGCATGGATGTCCTCGCTGCCGCAAGGCAGCATCTCGACGAATCGTGATCTGCAGACGTAGGTGCCCGCAATGGGACCTTGGGCCCATCGAACCTGAAGCAATTTGGAGGGAACTGCCGCCTGCTGCGCTGCTGCATCGGGCAAGACTCCAGAACTCCCCCGTGATGAGGCATCGAACCGCGAGCGTACCGTCTTGCCAACGACACTTTCGAGCCGCAAACACGACTGACGAGTGGCGCAGCGCCACGGCGAGCAACGTAAAGAATGAACGATTCGCAGGTAATTGGACCTTGGGCCTACCGAGCGGCCACGAATGGTTCAATGGTGATAGGCTCCCGACAGTTTCCGGGGACCTTCGTCTATGACCAATCACGGCGTTCGTCTGATCGTCCTGCTCGCGGCACTGCTGCTGGGCGCGTGCGCAACGGCACCGTTCCCGCGCGGCGCGCCGTCGAGTTTCCTGCCGCCGGGGGACAACACCGACCTCGACCACGCCGTTGCGGCGCTCGCTCTGGCGCCCGACGAATCCGCCTATTCTTTGTTCAGGAGCGGGGAAGACGAATTTGTGGCGCGCATGGTCAGCATCGCGCGGGCCGGACGCAGCCTCGATGCGCAGTACTACCTCTGGCACGACGACCTCACGGGCCGCGCAATCGGCCGCGAACTGCTGCGCGCCGCCGACCGCGGCGTACGCGTGCGCATTCTGCTCGACGATGTGACGGCGCGCGGGCACGATGAAGAACTGGCCGCGCTCGACGCGCACGAACGGATCGAGATCCGCGTGTTCAATCCGTTCAGCACGCGCGGGTCCACGATCGGCAACGGCCTGGAGTTCATCTTCGGCGGCGGCCGCGTCAATCATCGCATGCACAACAAATTGTGGATTGCCGACTCGCAACTCGCGATCGTCGGTGGCCGCAATATCGGCGATGAGTACTTCGGTGCGCACGAAGAGGTCAACTTCGGCGATCTCGGCGTACTCATGGCGGGACACGTGGTCGCCGACGCCGACGCCCAGTTCGATCTGTTCTGGAACAGCGACAGCGTCGTGCCGATCTCGGCATTCGAGAAGCCGAAGGATCCCGACGCAGCCTTGGCAAAGAGGCGCGCGGCGCAGGAAGCGCACAGGCAGGAAGCGCTCGAAACGCCCTACGCGAAACACCTGCTGCAACTACGCGACGAGGGCCTTACCGGGTTGCACCTCGACAACATGTTGCGTGGCAAGCAAGTCAAGCTCGTTACCGATGATCCATCCAAGTCGAAGGGCGAAGACAATACCCCGCAGATCATGCTCGACACGATCAGCGGGCTGCTACAGGGCGCTCAGAAGGAAGCCGTGATCATCTCGCCGTACTTCGTGCCGAAGCGACCGGGCACCGAGCAGCTGGTGGCGATGGAGAAGCGCGGCGTCGCAGTGCATCTGCTGACCAACTCGCTCGCGGCAAATGACGTTGCATCGGTGCACGGCGGCTACAGCAAATGGCGGCTGGACTTGCTGCGCGCCGGAGTCGACATCCACGAACTCAAGCCCGTGCAGGTCGGAGTACAACGTGGGAGTTCGGGCAAGTCGACTGCAAGCCTGCACGCCAAGTCGGTGGTGACGGATGATCACGTCGCTTTCGTCGGCTCGTTCAACATGGATCCGCGTTCGGCGCGCATCAACACCGAGTGTGGCGCCATCATCGACGATCCCCGGTTCGCCGCCCAGGTGCGGGAGCGCTACAAGGCCGCGAGCGAACTGGAACACAGCTGGAAACTCGCGCTCGAGGGCGGCAAGATCGTGTGGCTCGACATGGTCGATGGCAAGCCGGTGACGCTGCACGACGAGCCGCCGGCCGGTGGCACCAAGCGCTTCATCGCGTGGATGTTCAGCTGGCTGCCGCTGGATTCGCAATTGTGACAGGTGCGCCCGCGGCGCCTGCTCGCGGCGCCTAATTTCGGCGATCGGCTTCGACCAGCGCAGCGACATCCTCGTCGATCAACGGCCAGAACGGATTGCTGCGCGGGCGCGTCAGTGAGCCGAGCGAGACGATGACCGCGCCGTTCTCGCCGCGAAACAGCCACGAGCCGATGCTCGGTATGCCATCTCGGCCGCTGCCGGGATTCAGGCCATAAACCGGATCGTCCGGCGGAAACGGCAGCGCGACATGGCTTAGCGAGACCAGGGTCTCGGGCCACTCCAGATTTGTCTCACGCACGCTGACGCCACCGCCCGGTGCCAGGTGGCGGACGCTCACGCGTCGATCCTGCTCGGAAGTATTCGCGACGATGTCGAGCGTGTACGCGTGCGGCGCCTTCGACAGTCGTTCGATCAGCGCGCCCGCGCCTGGACGCTGCACGCTGCCAACTGCGCCCTGCCGGTTCACGTCGAACAAGACAAGTCGATGCGCGGCGCCGCTCAGTCGCGCGTAGAGCACGTCAGCCACGCCATCCGCGCCGACCGTCGCATCAACCACGGACTGCCAGGTGACCACGGGCGGCATGCGCTCGATGCGGCCGGATTCCACTGCTTTCACGAGCGATTCCTGCAGCGTGCGCGTCGCCCTGCTGACCTGGCGGGTTGCGTTTATCGCGAACGAATTGAACTTGTACGGATCGTATTCGACGCCGATCTCCTGCCAGCGCACTTTCTGCAGCACCGGCAACGGCACGATGCTGAGCATGTCGAGCACGTTCGCCACGACCGCGACTTCCGGCACTTCGATCGCCGGCGACAAGAGAAGGACGCGATCAGGCTTGCGCAACGACGTGTCCGCGAGCGCGTCGAGCGTGTATTGCAGGGCCAGCGTGCCGCCGGTGGAATAGCCGCCGACATAGAACGGCTGCCCTGGCGGTGTGCGCGATGCCACGTCGCGGGCGGCGATGCGCACCGCCGCGGCCCAGTCGGCCGCGTTCATCTGCGTCATCGCCGAGGGCAGCGTGCCGTGCCCGGGCAAGCGCAACACGGTGACGTCGAACGCGCGTGCATGCAGCGCCTCGGCCAGCGCTTTCATCGAATATGGCGAGTCGCTCAACCCGTGCAGCAGCAGCGCGTGCCCGGCTGGAGCCGGCGTCGTCAGACGAAACGAGCGGTTGAAGGGTGCGCCCTCGACGAGGCGACTGACATTGCTGTCCGGATTGAAGCGGCTGTAGATGTAGGCCTCGTCGGAATGGTCCCAACTCGCAATCCTCGCGCGCATCGCGTCGAACAGGCGCGCCTCGAGTTTCAGGTAACCGTCGAAATCCAGGTTGCCGTCGCGCAGCGCGTTGAATTCCTCGTCGAGATATTCGCTATGCCAAGGCCGCAGGTCGGGCAGCGCGAGCACGGCGTAGAGCGTGAAGCCGAACACGACCGACACGAATGCGATGACCGCCAGCTTGATCAGGCGCCGCACGAAGTGCCAGACGTGCATTGCGGCATCGAAAATCAAGCTGTCCGCCTGGGTCATGGATTCTGGCACCCGATCCCGCACATCGATTGCCCTCGATGCTTCACGCCCGGATGCAGCTGCACCGGATCGAACGGCGACGGCGGCTGTTCACTCTACCGGGGCGGGCCGCAGACTTTGCGGATACGCAGCGCTGTAGAAATTCAGGTAACCGCGATCGAGGTTGCCGGCTGTGTACTTGTCGAACACGATTTCGTCGCCGGCGTCGTTGTGCCATTTCGCGCGCTTGTTGACCATGTCCGATGACTTGATGCCAACCCGCACGTCCTTCTTCGCAACGTCGGCCTTGCCGTAGGTCTTCTCCATCGTCGTCACGATGTGGTCGAACGCCATCGACGGAAGTCCGAGAAAACTGATACGCGCGACGCGCCCGTCGAGGACGTGATACCAGATCACGGTCTTCTGCCCGGCGAATGTGTCGGACAAGACCTTCTTCTGCGCAAAGGCCGTGCTCACGCACGTTACCTGGGAGGGATCGGTGTCTGTCGGCGAGCGCGCAGCACACTGGATCTTGTCGCCGAAGACCGCCTGCACGTCGGCCTGGGTCATGCCCAAACGCACGCCATTGACTTCGTAGCTGGCGGCGCTGGCGATGCCCGTAACGGCGAACCCCGCCAGCAAGACCCATCGCAATCGTTGCACTGTTGTCATGTTCGAGCCTGCCTTCCCGTCAAGCGGGTAACCAATGTTGGCCTATCCTGAATGCCTGTGCGAGTCGTGTGCATCGGCAAGTCATACGACAATCTGCAGGAAGCGATCGAGCAATTGACCCAGCGGAATCATCGTCAGGATCAACGGCGCCACGGGCACGAGCGATATCACGGCCAGCTGCACGACCATGTCCTTGCCGAAAGGCACCAGCCTCATCCCTTTCACGACTTCGAAGCTGTTGCCCATATCTGCGAGCGACTGGACGTCGGCGCTCCCCACCAGCAGTTCGTCGGCCGGCGCACCGCCGCGCAACCATTTCTGGTCGAACTCGCGCACGTAACGCTGGGCAAGGCCACCGTATTCCGACAGGCCGGCGCGCTTGGTGCGCGCCAGCAGCGGGAGGAAGACCAGCAGCGGGGCGATCACAAAAAAAATCATGACTGCCACCAGCGCGACAATTTCCATCTTGAAATCGACCAGCTTCCCGCCGGCGTAGAAGATCTTGTTCGCCATGACGCCGGCAAGAACCACACCCTGCCCCGCCAGCAGCGGAGCGAATGCCTGGGTGATGATCGAAAGAAAACCGAGACCGCCGGAACGATCGGGATGCGTAGGAATGAGGTGCAGGTCGATTCGCGAGACCTGCCAGAGAAAGCGTGCCCAGATCACCAGCCTGAAATACCAGCGAAGCAGAATGAACTGGAAGACCGGCAGGCTGACCAAGCCGAACCACCAGCCGGCCCAGGTCGGTTGCAGCCGCCCTCCCCCCGATTCCGAGTACCACGTGGCCACGTCGATGGCTGCGTTGTTCCTCCAGACGACGAGCACGCCGACTCCATACACGAACACGATGAGCAGCACCTCTGCCATGATGGAGTTGCGCATACGCATCGCGGCAGAGATCGCGGCGTCGAATTTCGCGCGTGCTGCGTCGGGTATCAGGCCACGCTTCAAGAACGCAGCGACGACGGGACGCATGCGCTGGTGGACGACGATTTCCGCCACGACGAACAAAGGCAGCGCCAGCAGGAACCGCGCATGCACATCGACGTCGAACAGGAACGGCACTTTGACGCTGTTGCCCCACGCATGTCCTTGCGCAACCGAAAGCACCAGCAAAGGCAGCCACGTCAGCAGCGACAGGACGGTCACGCGACGCGTCAGCAGTTCCAGCGCATCGCCGGACAGGTGCGCGCGCCGCAGCAACTGATAGAGGGGTCCGCCGAGGATCAGAGAAAAATCCGGCGGATTCGCCAACGGCGATCCTGCGAATTCGGTTTTCATCGCGATGGTCTGTCCGCAGGCACCGTTCTGCCATCGAGTTCGTCAACGGAATCCGCCACCGCGATCCGGCGGCCGACATTGCCGACGCTTTCGTCCGCTCTTGACAGGTTCACTTGGTTCCCCTTGCAGTACGCCTTGCTGACGCGACCTCGCATACTTTACTACCGCCAGCTTCCGGTATCGACATCAAGCCACCGAAGTCCTCGAATCCTGCTGGCTCACGATGACACTGGTGCCAGGCCCGCGGACGCGCGCAGGTCAGGCAAGCGTCAGGTTCGAGCCGCAACTTCGACCAATGCTCAGCCGAGCTCGGGAACCTTGGTTTCGGGAAAACGTGGCAATCGAAAATGCAGGGTTGCGCCTCCGGTACTGTTGTTCGTCGCCCAGAGCATGCCTGCATGTGCCTGGACCAGCATCGAGCAGACCGAGAGTCCGAGCCCCATTCCGCCTTTCTTGCCCGAGACGAAGGGCGCGAAGATGCGCGCGAGGTCCTGCTCGGGGATGCCTGACCCGTTGTCGGCTATCTGCACTTCGACCTCGCCGTCTTCGGCAACCAGCGTGCGCACCGTGAGCACGCGAGGATGCGCTACGCTGCCCATCGCGTCAGACGCGTTCATCATCAGGTTCAACAGTACCTGCTGCAACTGGACCCGGTCGCCCTTCACCGGCGGCAGGTCCGCGGCCAGCTCGAGGGCGACCTCGACGCGCCGGTCGATCAGATCGCTGCGCAGGATCTGAAGGACTTCGCGCACGACGTCGTCGATATCGAGGCGAACGAACTCGGTGCGGTCGTTGCGCAGCATGCTGCGCAACTTGCGAATGACATCGCCAGCGCGCTTGGCGTTGTCGACGATGTTCGTGAAGCTGATCGCAACCTCATCGGCGTCTGGCGGCTGGCGCGCGAGGAAACGCGCGCCAGCCTGGGCATTGCTCAGGATGGCGGTCAACGGCTGGTTGAGCTCGTGCGCGAGCGAGCTCGATAGCGCGGACAGCGAGGCCACGCGCGACAGGTGCGCCAGTTCGTCGCGCTGCAGCGCCGCCTCGCGTTCCATGCGCTTGCGCTCGCCGATATCGGCGATCGAGACAATAGTGAATTGTTCCTGTCCGATCTGGATCGGAGTCAAACCGATCTCGACCATGATTGCGCCGCCGCCGCGGCGCTGCGCCACGAGTTCGGCCCCCGCATCCATCTTGCCCACATCCACGCCCTCGGCAAACAAGCGTCTCATCTCAGCATGCACGTTGCGATAGCGCTGCGGCATCAACGTCTCGACATCCGTGCCGATCAGCTGCTCCCGCGTGTATCCGAACATCGATTCGGCCTGCCTGTTTCCGAAGGTGATTACGCCTTGCTCATTGACCAGCAGGACCGCCCATGGCATCGACTCGACCAGCAAGCGAAAGCGTTCGTCGACCGTTCTGCGCTCGGTGGTGTCGACGACGACACCGTAGCTGTGCGCCGGCACGTGATCCTGTGTAAACAGGATCTTGCCGAGGGCGACGAGCCAGCGAACGTCCTTGTCGGCACTTGCGATCCGGAACTCGACGTGGATGTTGCCGTCGCCGCGGATAGCCTGCTCGATCGCGCTATCCAGGCGCGCACGATCGTCCGGCGCCACACGTTCGAGATACCTCGACCACTCGAACGCCTCGTCCGGCGCGATGCCGAGCAGAAAGCGCGCGGTTGGCGACAGCCAGGGCTCGGCGCCAGTCGTGTCCCAACTCCAGAAACCCTGGCCCGATACGCTGGCTGCCAAGTCCATCTGCTCTGCAGTTTCGAGCAAGCGCGCTTCGGCCGTCACCAGGCTCGTCGCCATCTCCGAGGCGCGAAGGATTTCGCTGCCGATCAGATAGGCCATCACCAACGAAATGCCCAGAAACGACGGCGCCACGAGCAACGGCGCCACGATCAATCCAGCGCTGACGACGAGCTCCCAAGTGCCGGCCGCGACCAGGAAGGCTATGATGCTTACGCACACCAGGAAAACGCTTTGGCGCTCTTCGACGACGCCGCGCCGGCGCACGATCACGACCGTGTCGATCAGAAAGGCAATCATCAGCAGCGCATTGATCGTCCCCAGGATGATCCACGGATTGGGTTCGCCGACGGGGACGCTGATCGGCGCTGAATTCCAGACGCGGATCGACTCCAGCGCTGACACTTCGCGAAAGTCGAGGTTGACGCCAGTCAGGAAATTGGCCGCGAGCACCGCGACCGCAACCGCTATCAGCGGCGCAGTCCAGCTGCGGCGGGACGCGCGGAATTGCAGGCGCACGAACAGCACGAGGCTGATGAACAAGGCCGCCAACGGGACGTGCAGCCAGCGCACGAGCTGCGCCCAGAGTTCCGGCGTCGATGCCCGCATCATGAACAGTTCGAAGATCGCGATCGCAGCCGCGGACATGCTGCACAGCGCGAACGTCAGGTACACGCCGAGGCGCCGCTGCCGGATCCAGATGGACAGGTAGACGAACGCCAGCATCAGGCTGACCACCGTCATCCCCGTCCAGCCGGCGTGTATCCAGTCCATCGGCGCCATCACGCAAGAAAAGGGCTTGCTTCGCCCGACCGGTAGTGTAGCGCACTGGTTCGGCGCCGAACCCGGCGCGAGTCAAGCTTCGGCCGGGCCCTTGGTCACCCAGTTGATCGCATCGAGCAGGGCCTGGTCGTCGACCGGTTTGCGCAGGAACATCTTCGCGCCGAGTTCATGCGTGAGCCGGTGGATCGCCTCGCTGTCGCGCGCCGACACGACGATGATCGGCAGCAGGTTGCGTTTGCCTTTCAGGCGCTCCAGGGTCTCCGGACCGCTGATCCCGGGTATCGTGATATCGAGCAGGACGCAGCCGGGCGCCACGCTGTCGACTTCGTCGAGAAAGCGATCGGCCGACGGGTAGGCGCGGACATCAAGTCCGGCCGAACGCAACAACCGCGCAAATCCCGTTCGCACACCATCATCATCGTCGACGACATGGACGACCAGGCCCCCGCTTGCGCTCACGCTCGCCTCCCGATCGTGTGAATAGCTCAAATCTGCGCGCCGGAGGCACCCAGGGCCATTCCACGGACGCTCATCAGTGACAACAGCGTGACGATACTCGCCAATAGCGCAGCGGCGATATGGGACCATGATCCCATATGCCCGCGGCGGCGGACCGCATAGACGGCCCGGACGTCTCATTCAAGCGATGCTGAGCGCATCGCAGAGGTGCACCAGTTGGGCGACCGAGCGCACCTTCATCTTCGCCATGACGCGGCCACGGTGAACCTTGACCGTCTTGACACCGATATTGAGATCCGCGGCTATCTGCTTGTTCAATCGGCCCCTGATCACGTGATTCATGACCTCGTGCTCGCGCGGAGACAGGCGCGCCAGGCGCCCGCGAATGTCATCGAGCTCGCTCTCCTGGGCCGAAGCCTGCTCGCGCTGGGCGACTGCGTCGTTGACGACGCGCAGCAGGGTGTCGGCATCGGCCGGCTTCTCGATGAAATCGAACGCGCCGTGCCGCATCGCGTTGACACCGATCGAAACGGTGCCGTGGCCGGTCAGATATATCACCGGGAGCCTGCTTCCGCGGGCGCGCAGGTGGTCGTGCAGTTCCGGACCACTCATGAGCGGCATGCTGACATCGAGCAGGATACAACCAACGTCGTCGCATGCAGCTCTTTCCAGGAAGTCCTGGGCTGCAGCGTATGCGTCGACGATCCATCCGGCGGAACGCAACAGCCGAGTCAGGCCGCCGCGCACGTCCGCGTCGTCGTCGATCACATAAACCGTCCCTTTGCTCGCATCCATTCCAGATCCCCGATCCAGAAGACTTTCGTCTGCATAGCGTCTTTTTCATCGAGCGCATGAGCAGGCGAATAACCGCGGCAGCTGTTTTGCAGCATTGCAGCACTGGCTGAGACTGTCAACGTGGGCAAAGTACCGGTACGCCTAAAGTATTGATTGTGACCCGGATCAATCATTCTGGCGACGGATGCGATCTCGGCCGTGCGTCCCCGTGCCTGGCCTCATTCTTGCTGCGCAGTTGCGCACGGATTCTGGTCGGCCGTTATCTTGCGGAACAGCGACCCGGCGATGTTGCTCAATCCCGGTACTGCTATGGTGGCGCCGATCGACGCCGCCGACCTCATCGCGCCGCCCGCCGTGAGTCCCACGGACGGGGCGGAAAACGTGCCGCTCAAACTCACGATCGTGGGTATCTCGGTAAGCCCCAGACCACCGGTCACGACCGGCGTTACGGCAAGATCGAGACCTTCGGTGCGCAGGTTCACCGTGCCCGTTGCAATCAGGTTGTACTTGGCCGTTTCGATCGCGGCGTTGTGTTCGGATTTGAGAATGCCGTCCTTTACCGGCACGCGCACCGCGATGCACTTGACCTCGGTGTGCGGGTCGGTCTTCTGGAACGGGTTGGCGGCGCTGAAAATGCGCGCGATGATTCCGCTAGCGACGTCGATCGCGACGTTGTTGATGCGGTTCGGTCCTATCCGTATGCGAACGTTGCCGTTGAGCGAACCCAGAACAGCGGGAAGAGTCTTTCCGCGGCCCTGCACGGCGAGCTCCACATCGGAGCTGCCCCCGGTCACGAGCTGCGGCTGCCCGAAGCGTGAAAGCATTTCGCCGAGATCGATGCCGCTGCCGGTCAGTCGGAGGGTCCACGCGCTTTGTGCCGCGTCCGCGGTTATCGATGCGTGCACGATCTGGCCCACGCCGTTGGCGAGTTCCACCGGATCGGCGTTCAGACGGCCATCGGCGATCGTCGCGCGAACCAGCAACGGGCCGACCTGGGCCGCGTCGCTGAGCTTGACCGCATCAACGTGCAGATCCAGGTCTGCATCGATCGTGCGCAGGAGATCGAGCGGCAGGGCCACGTCCGGAATCACGCGCACAGCGGTGGCGGCAGGTTTTTCGGCACCTTCGGGCGTCGCAGCGCGCGGCAGTGCGGTGAAGTCGAACAGCGGCGAAGTCGCCGTCGCCTGAAATTTGAAACGTTGGGCGCCGCGCGTCAGACTGGCGTCACCGCTGATCGTCGTCGCCGGGAAGGCGAGCTTCAGACCAGTGAGCGCATAACCATCGGCGACGTCGGTCACCTTGCCGCTCGCATTGAACGCCCGCAGTGGCCGTAGGCCGCGCAGTGCCGTGAGAGTGGCGACGCCTTCGCCGTTGGGAGCTTCGACATTCACCGCTATCGCGATCCCTGCCGGCTTCAGCGGATCGGCGATCGTGCCGTTGAACGTCGCGCTCGTGTTGTTGAGCCCGACGCTGAGCTGGCTGAACTCCAGTGTGCCGGCGATCAGGTTCATGCGGCCATTCACCGGGCCGAGTTCGTGCCGGTCAGGGAGCAAAACGCGCTCAAATTGAACATCGGCGTCGACATCGGCGAGAAGCAACGGGTTCGAACCATCGGACTTCTGCTGCGACGACGCGGCGAAAGAAAGGTCCAGTAACGGACCGCCGAGCTTGAGCGTCAACCTTGGCCGCGGCTCGCCCGGCACGAACGCGACGCGTCCGCGCATCGAACTGCGGCCGAACGCGAAGTCGAGATCGTCGAATGCGTAGCCGCGCTGCGAGCCGGCGTTGGCATCGACGCTCGTCGCGGCAGGCACTTGAGGCGTGTCGCGAAGTTCAGCGCTTCCATGGAAGCGCCCCACCGGTGCAACCGGTTTTCCGAACCATTGGAACAACTCGGCCAGTTCCTTGCCTTGCAGCGCGATCTTCAGATCGACTCCGGCGAGATTGTGCGGGTCGGCAATGCTGCCGTCGACTTGCAGCTTCGTGCCGGCAAACGCGGCTTGCAGCGCGCTCGCCTGGAAGTGACCGTCGACGAGTGCAATCCTGCCGCTGCCTGCCTGCAGCTGGCGGCCGCTCGGCAGTATGAGTTTTTCGAAAGTCAGTTCGAGATCAGCGTCGGCAATGTTCCAATATCCGGCCGATGGCCGCGCTTTGACTGCACCGGCAGATACAGGTCCGCCGCCGCTGTCGGATGTCGCGTGAGCCAGGTCGATCACCGGCAGCTTCACCTTGCCGCTAACGTGCAGACGAGAGCCGACCTTCGCGACGTTCAGCGATGCGTTCACGCTGTTCTCGGCAATCTTCAGTTCGAGATCGTCCAGGCGATAGCCCTGCCCCGACTCGTGCAGGCGGACACTGGCGTGAAACGGCGGCAGCCGCGTGGCGCTCTTGCCGTCGAGGCGCCACGATTTGACCGCCCTCGCATCGATCTTCAGATCGATACCGCCCGCGGCACGCACGTCCGCGATCGCGCCGCTCACCTTGATTTTCGGCATTCCGTCGCCGCCGGCCGCGACGTCGATCGCGGACAGGCTCGGCGCGGCCACGGTGCCGGACGCTCGCGCGCTGATGCGATATGTGCCCAAGGCTGGCAATGGTCTGTCAATCCACGCGGCGAGATCGTCGAGATGCTTGCCTTCAGCGATCAGGTCCACGCCGGTGCTGCGCCACTCGTAGCCGCCGGCGGCAGAGCCGCTGCCCTCCAGTAAGCCGCGCGCCGCCAGATGCATCCCGTCAGTGCTGCCGGCTTCGATGTCGATGTCCTTGAACAGTGGCGCCGTCGCGGAGCCAGTGACGGACACGGTGCCGGAAAAAGGCCCGAGAGGCGGCACGCTTGCGCCGGCCAGCGCCACCAGTTCGGCGACATCGGGCGCTTGCACGCGCAGCGCCAGATTCAACCCGCCGAGCTTGCGTGGCCCGTCAATGGTTCCGTGCACGCCGATGCTGGCCGCACCGACCTTGCAGTCCATGTCCACCGGATAGGCCGCCGCGTTTTCGATCAATCTGGCGAGCGCGCCGATCGTGCCCGCCGCCGTCACTTTCGTCGCGCCAATCGAGCCTGCGGCGAGCACGCGCATCGGCTGTGATGCAGCCGAGGCGGCCAGTTCGAGAGCATCGAGGCGGCCCGACTGCATCTTGCCGGTAACGCCGTCTCGATAGCTCAGTGACAACGCTCGCGATGCGAGTTCGTCGAGGTCGGTAGTGTCGATCCACGCCGGCGCGCGCGTTCCAGCAGTTGTCGGAACCAGCACCCAGTTGCCGTTGCCGCTGGCATCGGTCTCGATCAACACGCTAGCGTCCTGCAGCGTGATTTGCCGGATGTGCAGCCGATGCGACAACAGGGCAACGACGTCGATCTGAACATTCACCCGGTCGGCCTGCGCCAGCCATGGCTGCGAACCCCAGGGCGCGTTGGCGAAGCGCACCTGCCGCAGCGTGATTGCCGGAAGCGGCAACAGCGTTACTCCAACTTCACCGATGCTCAGCTCGCGCCCGGTTGCCGCCTTTACGGATTCCGCCAGATTCGCCAGCAGGCGCGGGACGAGCACATGCGCAGCGAAGCCAATCGCTGCAGCTGCCGCGATGAGCACGAGCCCTGCCGTCAGTGCCAGCCGCTTGATGCGCAAGGATCAGCTCCGACAATACGATGAACGTTGTGTATCCGGCCGATGAGCAAGAGGTTCGTCGATGTTCAGTAAACCCGACAACGGTTCGATAACGGTGCGGTTCGGCTAATCCGAGCATAGGCACCCGCGTGAGCACAGCGTAATTGGACCTTGGGGTCATGCAAGTCTCTGCCTGAATGACATCCGGCCCCGATGCACCGCCCTATTTTCCGGGACACCGCGCTGGATCTCTTGCCGAACGGCGTAATGCGGAATGCCTACGGTGATCGCCAAGGCCTGCCGAGCGAGTTGACTACCTGCCGGGTAAAAAAGTTAACTTTTGGGCAAAATGGAAGTAGAGCACACGCGTACGTTATGCAAAGCCGTCCAGGCACCCGCCGAAAATTGCTTCTGCATTTTCGCGAGGTATCTGTTCGTCGTTCTGGATAGTGGGCTTGCACGCACCCGCCGGAAATTGCTCCTGCATTTTCGGCATCTCTTCGTTTTTCGGGATTGTGGGCTGTTATGCACCCGCCGAAAAATGCTCCTGCATTTTCGGCGTCTCTTCGTTTTTTGGGATTCTGGGCTGTTATGCACCCGCCGAAAAATGCTCCTGCATTTTCGGCGTACCCGCCATCCTTGGCGGTAAAAAAAAGCCCGGCTTGCGCCGGGCTCTTTCGTGTTGCTTACCGCCAGTCGATCAGTTCTCGACCTTCAACTCGGTGCGGCGGTTACGCTGACGACCTTCCGCCGTGTCGTTGGTGTCGATCGGCTGGCTCTCGCCAAAGCCCTTCGGACCATCCAGACGGCTGGCCTCGATGCCATGCGCCGTCAGGTAGTCGTACACACCCTTGGCGCGGCGCTCCGACAGCTTCTGGTTGTAGGCGTCCGAACCGACCGAGTCGGTATGGCCGTCCACTTCCACGCGGATGTTCGGATTGCGCTTCAGCGTATCGATCGCTTCGTCCAGGATCGCCACGGAGTCCGCGGTCGGCGCCTTCAGCGACGGCACCAGCTTCTCGCCAACGCGCGGATGGTCGAACTTGAACTCCACCCCACGCAGGTCGATCGTCACCTTGGTCGGTGCCGGTTCCGGACGGGCCGGCGGCGGCGGTGGCGGCGGCGGTGCAGCCGGCGGCGGCGGCGGCGGCGGCGCATGGCCACCGAAGCTGTACGTCAGACCGACCGTGATGATGCCGTCGACGAACCCGGTATGGTTCTCGAATCCGTACGACGCGGACAGCGGCGTGTTCAGCGAGTTGTTGTCGTGGTCATAACGCGCCGCGATTTCGCCGCGGAACGCCAGTCGGTCGGACATCGCATACTGGACACCGAAGCCGGCGGTCGCCATCGGATCCCAGCCGCCGCTCTCCGCGTAGCCGTTCTCATGCAGAATGAAGCCCGAGTAGGCCTTGTGGCGCACCGCGCCGAGGCCACCCATGAAGTACGGACGCCAGCCCGAACCGAGGTCACCGAAGAACCAGCGCCCGGAAACGCCCAGTTGCACGCTTTCCCACTGGTGGCCGTCGCGCGGCGAACCGCTCTTGAAATCGTTGTTGTTGATCGCGTACTCGAAATCAACCGCGAAGTTCGGGTTGACCCATGCGCCGACACCGATGCCGCTGTACAGGTTTCCATCGGTCTTGCGGGCGCTATCGGGTTCGATATAGCCAATACGCGGCGCGATGTACCAAACGCCGGAATAGTCCTGGGCCTGCGC
>DASSGP010000414.1:0-6222 GCA_035693405.1 Rudaea sp.
TGCGCGAACGCCTGCAAGGTGGCCTCGGGGTCTACGAGGCGCTGAACATCGCCCATGATCTCGCCTCCGGCCTGACCTATGCGCACGAGATGGGTTTCGTCCATCGCGACGTCAAACCCGGCAACATCCTGTTCCGGGCGACCGGCGCGGCGGTGCTGGCCGATTTCGGCATCGCCAAGGCGATCAAGTCGATGAGCTCGGCGACGATGGCCGGCAATGCGATCGGCACGCCCGATTACATGAGCCCCGAGCAGGCGCAGGCCAGTCAGGTCGATGGCCGCACGGACATTTACAGCCTGGGCGCCGTGCTGTTCGAGATGCTCACCGGGCGCAAGCCGTACGTTGCAAATGATCCGTACGCGGTTGCGCTGCGCCACGTCACCGACCCGGTGCCGCGCCTCCCGGATTCCCTGACCTGGCTGCAGCCGCTCATCGATCAGACGATGGCCAAGGATCGTGAGCAACGTTTTGCCACGGGCGATGCCTTCATGACCGCATGCGATGCCTTGCTGCGCGAGCATCCGATTGCGCCCGGCAACGAGCGGCGCAGCAGACGCCGCCGCTTGCCCGGCGCCAGTGCCGACGATTCCAAAGCGACGCCGGGAAACGCCCCGCAGCGCTCATGGCCGCTGCCGCGCTGGGCGTTGCCGCTGGCGCTGGCGTTCGTGCTCGCCGTGGCCGGAACGCTCGCTTGGCGCTGGTTGCGATTGCCGCCAGCACCGTCGTCGAGCGTCGTCGCGCCGGCAACGACGCCGTCGGCATTGCCCCCAGTTCCAACTCCCGGCGAGCCGGCCGGAGATTCAGTCGATACGGCGGGACTGAGCCGGCTCGACACGCCTTCGTTGCTGACGCGTGCCGGCAAGTATCTCGACGACGGTTTCAAATCCGGGCTCGGAGAACAGTTCGGCTATCCGGCTGGAGACAATGCGATCGACCTGTTCCGCGAGGTTCTCAGGCGTGAGCCCGGCAACGCGACAGCAACGCAGGGGCTGACGCGTATTGGAGCATTTTACGAACGCGGCGCGCGCAGTGCCCTGGATCGCGGACTGAACACGGGTGCCGACGAACTGATCGAAAAGGGCCTGCGTGCTGCGCCGACAAGCGAGGGTTTGCTCAAGCTCAAGGCGGAACTTGCGACGCGGGAAAAGGGCTGAGGGCCCTAGGCCCTCTTCACCGACTACGCACCAGAATCACCGTCACATTATCCGACCCGCCGCCGTCGAGCGCGGCGAGAATCAGGTGATCGACGCATTCCTGGGCGGACAGGTCCTGGCGCGCGAGGATCTGGCCGATCTGTGTATCGTCGACTTCCTCGGTGAGCCCATCCGAGCACAGCAGGATCTGCATACCCGACTGCAGCGTGCCGCGGATCGTCTCCACGCGCAGGCTTTCCGGATCGGTCACGCCTAGCGCCTGGGTCACGACGTTGCGGTGCGGATGCGTGCGCGCCTGTTCGTGCGTAATCGCACCTTGCTGGATCAGCTCCTGCACGTACGAATGATCCTGCGACAGCTGCTTGAGCTCACCATTCCACATGTATACGCGACTGTCACCGACCCAGCAGACCTCGTAATCGCCATTGTGCAGGCGCAGCGCGGCGATCGTGGTGCCCATTGGCAGCGCTTCGGCCTTGCGGCTCGAATGCTGGATGATTTCCTCGTCGGCGCGCTGCACCGCTTGGGCCAACGGCGCTCCCTCGGTGACCTCGTGGACCAGCGTGTCGCGGGCCAGTGCGCTCGCGACTTCGCCGTGCTCATGCCCGCCCATGCCATCGGCGACCAGCCAGAGTCCGAGGCCGGCGTCCGCATAATAGGTGTCCTCATTATGCTCGCGGCGCAAACCGACGTGCGTGTTGTGTCCGAACTCAATCATGCGTCGATGGGTGTCCTGCGCAGTCCGGATGGTTGAGCTTCCTTACGGAGAGCTTTCATAGCATGCCGTGTTCGTAGCCGGGCGCGCAAGCGGCATGACTAATTGCCGCGATATCGGCCTGGCATCAGAACTCGATGCGGAATCCCGCTTCGAAGCGATTCAAGTGCGCGCCGGTCAGTCCACCGATGTATTCGTAAGCGATGTAGCCCGATCGCCCCTGCGGCCAGATCGCGTTCAAACCCAGGCCGATTTCGTAGAAATTGTGGTCCAGCCGCGGGTCGTTGACGATGATCTCCGTATGCGTCGGATCGGACACGAAACGCGAGACCACGGTTTGCGGATCGCTCCTGAAATCATGGCTGTATTCGAGCCGGGCGTTCGGGACCAGGACGCCCCAGTTCTGGCTGGAGGTGTAGCTGAAGAGCGAACCGAGGGTGCCGATTTCGTTGACCTTGGAGCGCGAGTCGACTTGCGTAGCCAGGCCGAAGCCGGGGCCGCTCGAGTCGATCGTCTCGGTAAAGCCATCCAGGCTCAGGTGCGAGTACGCACCGCGCAGATATGGGCTGAACGCGAACGCGCCATTGTTGAAATCGCGGCCTACTGTGACATTGAACGACTCCAGGTCGCCGCCCGGCGAGGCCTTGGCGACCTGGTTGACGCTGGTCGTGCCGCCGCCGGCTTCGAGCGCGGCGATCTGGTAGATGATGTTGCGGCTCAGGTCGAAGTCGAGCTTGGTGAATTCCACGGATGCCTGCACATAGAAATCGTTGCCGTGGTACCAGGTCATGTAACCGTTGAGGCTGTAGCCGTC
The DNA here is from genome assembly GCA_035693405.1 of Rudaea sp. GTDB lineage: Bacteria > Pseudomonadota > Gammaproteobacteria > Xanthomonadales > Rhodanobacteraceae > Rudaea. Next base: position 2,684 of record DASSGP010000414.1, read on the forward strand.
GGCATCGAGTTTGCCATTGTTGAGATCGAGATCCGAGCTGTCGTGGTTGTAGCCGAATGCGAAGCCGGCGACGAACGTGTCGCTGAAGCGATAGTCGAAGCCGGCGGTCAACGACGCGCCGTCATAATCGAACCCGGGACGCGATTCGTTGGCCGCGAAGCTGCCGTTGCTGATCATGCCGTTGGCAAAGAACCCCCAGCGTGAGAAGTCGCTTCCGACCTCGCTGCCTTGGGCGGGATCTTTGTGAAACGCGTCGCCGAGCATCGCCAGTGGCACCGTCTTGCCGTTGTTCGATACGGCGATGCCCCCGAGGCTGATGCCCTGGGCGCCGAAACGCAATGCGTTCATGCGCGCATCCAGGTTGCTCGATTGCGAGGACTGTACGTTCGACGCCATCTGGCTTTGCGGTTGCGTCTTGTTGTTGGCCATCGCATCGAGCGCCGCGGGAACCGCGCTGCTGGTCGCTCCGACGACGATTTCCGAGCAGCGCTTCAGGAAGTCGGTCTGCGTCGACGATATCGGCGTCGGCGAGGTGGCCAGGGCAGGACACGCGACATCGATCGCATGACCGACGGCGGCCTGAACCGGCGTAAGCGCGCCGACGTTGGCGACGCCGTTGACGAAGATGAAGCTCACGTTGGCGCCGTTCTGGGCGCCGGCGATTGCGGCATTCAGAGTGTAGTTGCCCGGCAGCACCGCGGTCAGGCGGTTGGTGCTCTCGCCCTTGCTGTCGGTCTGCGTCGATGCCGCGAATCCCGCGGTCGCGTTCGAACTCGACCACGCGATCGTTGCGCCGGCCAGTGGAGCGCCTTGCGAGTCGGTCGCACGCACGACCAGCGGCTGCGACGCCTGGGTCGGTACCAGCGTCTGATTGTTGCCGGAGACGATCGTCAGCGACTGGGCATAGGACGCCAACGGAAGCAGCCAGATCAGAAGCGCGATCAGCACGCGCCTGCGAGCCGTAAAGCTGTGGCGCGAAACGGCGGCATCTAGCCTCATGACGACCTCCCCAGGTTGTGCTCCCACCCGCCCAATCTATAGCAAAGGGCGGTGTTTGGCATTAGTGTTGATTCGGCGTGCATGTCGCGGTTCTCCTGAGTTTAGCGTTATGGTGATGAAGGGGGAACAGCGGACCAGGGGCGTGGTCGCAGTACGAAGGAACGCTGTTTCGCCCGGGATTGCGCCATGGCCATAACGCATCGCAGCACAGAAGGTGATCGGATGTTTCGCTTCGGGCTCGTGAAATTTGCCGGACGATTGCAGGCATCGACGATGCTCGGCGTCGCGGCCGTCGTTTTTGTCGCCGGTATTGCCACCTCCCCGCAACCCGCGACGGCGAGCGTGGAGCGTAACCCCGAAGACTTGCTGATCGTCGATTGCCTGCTGCCGGGCCAGGTGCGCAGGCTCGGCGCGAACTCGTCCTTCATGAGCGCGCGCAGACCGGCGCGCACGACCCAGGCCGACTGCGAGATACGCGGCGGCGAATATGTGTCCTACGACCGTGCCGACTACCAGACTGCGCTGAAAGTATGGCTGGGCCAGGCCGAAATGGGAGACGCGGACGCGCAGAACTACGTCGGTGAAATCTATCTCAAAGGCCTCGGAACGGCGCCCGATTATGCGAAGGCCGCGCAATGGTTCGAGAAAGCCGCGGCGCAGGGCTCGCGCCGCGCCCGCATCAACCTGGGTTACATGTATGAGCAGGGTCTCGGTCTGTCCCAAGACACCGCTCGCGCCCTGAATTTGTACCGCGACGCTTCTGGCATCAGCGGCGACAAGCTCGTGTTCGCCTCGTCGGTGACGGCCGAGGTGCAGCAGGCGCACGCCGAAACGCAGGCCGTTCGCGAACAGCTGTCCGGTGAACAGCGGAAATCGGAACAGCTGCGCGCCCAGGTCGAAAAACTTCAGGCTGAGATCAGGCAGAAGCAACAAGGCTACGAGAAGTCTCAGCGTGAGTTGAACGATGTCCGTGGCAAGCTCGACGCAGAGCAGAAGAAACTCGGCGCCGATCGCGACCCGAATTACCAGAAACTCAAATCCGATCTCGATGTGCGCGAGCGCGCTCTCGCCGACAAACAGCGTGATCTGGAAAGTGCGCGCCAGGCCAGCGCAAAGCAGCAAGCCGACGCGGAAGCCGACATCGCGCGATTGCGCGCTCGCGAACAGGACCTGCAGAAGCGCCAGTCTGCCGGCGATGCCAAGGAACTGGGCGAACTGCGCACATCGGTGGCGCAGATGGACAACGCCCTGGCGCAATCGCGGTCAAAGACACGTGAATTGCAGCAACAGCTCGACCAGAACGAACAGCAACGTCTGGACGCCCAGGCCAAGTTCGACAGTGCCAGCGTGCAGCTCGCAGAGCAGCGCGCGCAGAACGAGGAAAGCACCCGTCTGCTCAAGCAGATGGAAGGGCAACTTCGCGAAAAACGTCAGCAAATCGCCAGTGAGCGGTCGCAGATGGCGGCGTTGCAGGCCCAGCTCGATTCCGGGCCGGAACGGCGATCGGTCAACACGTATACGACCGCGAGCGTGGACAACAACCTGCGCCTCGAAATCCTTCAGCCGACCTTGGCGGTGACACGCGGCGCCAGCAAGCCAGCCGCATCGGTTTTGCCGGCGCAGAACGGCATGGACGTCGTCGGCCGCGTCGTGGCGCCGGCTGGCCTGAGTACGCTTACCGTCAACGACCAGGCGGTCAGCGCAGACGCCAGCGGCAATTTCACGACCCACGTCGGCGTGACCGGCGACGGCACTGCCGTGCGTGTCGCGGCGCTCGACCGCCGCGGCGAGAAGGCCGTGCTGGATTTCATGCTGCTGCCTGCGCCCGGCGGCGCCGCCGGCTCATCGGGCCAGATGCGCGCGCAGGTCGTGAACACGCTGCCGCGGGGCGTCCAGCTCGGCAAGTTCTATGCGCTCGTGATCGGCAACGACAACTACCAGGGCTACCCGGCGCTGCGCAGCGCCGTGGCTGACGCGACGACCGTCGCCGGCTTGCTTAAGTCGCGCTACGGTTATGAAACACGCCTGCTGACCAACGCAAATCGCTTTGAAATGTTGTCTGCACTCAATGATTTGCGAGAGCAACTTAAAGAAGACGACAACTTGCTTGTCTACTACGCCGGGCATGGGGAACTCGATGGCGGTCGCCAGGGCTACTGGTTGCCGGTCGATGCGCAGACCGAGCGCCCGACGAGTTGGATTTCGAACCGCGCGGTGAGCGACATCCTGACGACGATGAATGCAAAGCACGTCCTGGTCATCGCCGACTCATGCTACTCCGGCACGATGACGCGCACGTCGCTCGCGACCTTCGGCGGCAGCATGGCGGCCGAAACCTGGGGCGATTGGGTCAAGACGATGGTAGCCGGCCGTTCACGGACAGCGCTGACCTCTGGTGGGGTGCAGCCTGTTGCCGACGCCGCGCGCGGCGAGCATTCGCTGTTTGCCGGAGCCCTGATCGTCGCGCTGAACGACAACAACCAATTGCTGACCGGGCAGCGTCTGTTCCGCGAGATCGCGTCGAACATGGCGCTCAAGAG
>DASSGP010000415.1:0-7759 GCA_035693405.1 Rudaea sp.
CACCGCCAATCTCGAAGGCGCGATCGGCGGCGGCCTGAGCCAGGACTGGTCCGCGCGCCTGTCGATCCTCGGCCAGCATCGCGACAACTGGGTCGACAACACCGCGCCCGGCCGCAACGACAGTTTCGGCGGTTACAACGAGCGCGCCGCGCGCCTGCAGTTCGAATACAAGCCGTCGGACACCTTCAATGCGCTGTTCAACGTGCATGCATTGAATCTCGACGGCTCGGCGATCCTGTTCCGCGCGAACATCATCGCGCCCGGCACCGACGATCTCGTGCCCGGCTTCAAGCGCGACAGGATTTCGCTGGACGGGCAGAACTTCCAGCACGTGACCGAGCACGGTGGCGATGCACGCCTGACCTGGGACTTCAACAACATGGAGCTGGTGTCGATCACCGGCTACGAGAAGGTCAAGACGTTGAGTCACGGCGACATCGACGGCGGCTATGGCGCCGCGTTTGCGCCGCCTTCGGGCCCGGGCTTCATTCCGTTTCCGTCGGAAACCGCCGATGGCATGCCGTTCCACCGCCAGATCACGCAGGAGGTGCACCTGGCGTCGAAGGAGACGACGCCATGGGACTGGATCGTCGGCGTCTATTACTTCAACGAGAATGTCACGATCGACAGTTTCGATTACAACACGCTGGCCGGCAGCGTGCAGGATGGCTACGCGCGGCAGCAGCAGTTCGACATCAGCACCGCGGCGTTCGGCTCGATCGGTTACCAGGTGACCGACCAGTTCAAGCTCAAGGGCGGCCTGCGCTTCACGCAGGACGACAAGACCTACGTCGCGCAACGTTTCGTCTCGCCATTCGGCGCGGGCGGCCTCGGGCCGATCTACGCCGACCCGAGCGACAACCACTGGACCTGGGACTTGTCGGGAGTCTTCTCGGCAACGAAGGACACCGACCTGTACGCGCGTGTCGCAACCGGCTTCCGCGCGCCGAGCATCCAGGGCCGCGTCCTGTTCGGCAACGGAATCTCGGAGGCGAGAGCCGAAACGGTCACCTCGTTCGAGGCCGGCGTGAAGAGCCGGTTGTTCGACAATCGCGCGATGATCAGCTTCGACGTGTTCGACTATGAGATGAAGAACCAGCAGCTCACCGCGGTCGGCGGCACGTCCAACACTGCCCAACTGGTCAACGCGAAGAAGACCGATGGACATGGCTTCGAACTCGACCTCGAGGCCTACCTCACCGACCACTTGATCGTGACGGCCGGCACGAGCTACAACTTCACCAAGATCAAGGATCCGAACCTGTACATCCCGCCGTGCGGCAGCGGCTGCACCGTGCTCGATCCGGAAATCGTCCGCGACGGCACGACGCTCGCGCTGATCAACGGCAATCCATTGGTCGACGCACCGAAATGGATCGCCAACCTGACCGCGCGCTACGGCATCCCGGTCGGCGACGGAGAGTGGTTCGTCTACACGGACTGGGCTTATCGCAGCAAGGTGCTGATCAACGTCCTGTACGAGTCGGCCGAGTTCCAGGGCAAACCCTGGACCGTCGGCGGATTGCGCGTCGGCTACGACTGGGATGGCGGCAAGCGCGAGATCGCCCTGTTCGGCCGCAACATCACCGACGAAAAGGCGATCATCGGCGGCATCGACTTCGACAACCTGACCGGCTACGTCAACGAGCCGCGCATCTGGGGTATCCAGTTCCGCGCCGAACTCTGATCGCCGCAGTCTGTCCCCTCCCCGCCGTGGCGGAGAGGGGATTCTGGCCCAGTCGCAACGGCAACGGGTTGCGACGCTGAGTGCGGCTCCGCGCAGACCTAGCGCTCGTTCAAGACGCCGCTATAGTTTTCCTGTTCGGATTGCAGAACCGACCAGCGCTGCTTCTGGCTGGCTGCTTCCTTGAGCGCGTTCTCCTTGCGATTTTCCGGCTTCGTCGTCAGCCACTGGATCCAGCGCGCGCCAAGCAGGCGGCGACCGCTGCCGTTGAAACGCGCGCTGTGCACGTGCGCCAGCAATATTGCCTTGCCGGCGAAGTAGTAGGCGGCATAGAGCAACGCGGCGCTGCGCACGGTCTCTTCATCGACATCGGGTTGTGCCGCTCCGTCGATGTACGCACTCGAAGAACGCAGCCAGTAAAGCGCGGCGCAGATCAGCGCGACGACGAACGGCGTAGGAAACAGCGCGAGCTGGAGCCAGTCGACGAGATCGTCCGCTGCCGCCTGGATACGCACCGCCTGGATGCGCGGATTACCGCGAAAGAAGTACAGAGCGATGATTCCGTCCGCGACGAGGATCGCGGCCGGAACCGATATGATGCGCAAGATGGCCAGGTCAGTCGCGGCCGCGAAGAAATCGCGGAATCCCATGACATAGACTCCGAAGATCAGGCCCATGACCAGCAGGATCAGCATCGACAGCAGGAACGAACGCACGCCTTGCAGGGGACTTTCGTAGCTCCGGAACGTGTCGCCGAGAATCGAGTACACGAGCGTCCGCACAAACTCAAACGGGACGAGCAGCAACAGTCCGTACACCCAAGTTTCGGATTCGATCCATTCCGACGTCACGGCGGCATGCACGAATCCCGCGGCAATCGCTACCGGCATCAGCATGGACACCGCCATGGCGGACCAGTCCGAAGCAGGCATTTGGGTGCGGGGATCCGGCATGATCGGCTTGGTTCAGGTCGGCGACACGAGTCAGAATAAAACCAGAATCAGGACGTTACAGGCGCAGAAGGGCAAAATATCTTGCCGTAACAGGCACGATAACCGAAAATGCAGCATTGTTGCGCCCAGCCGATTTCGATGAGCAGTAGAGCCGTTCCGACCGTACGTTGCAACGGCACAGGTCCGAACACGATCATGCCGCAGGATCGTATCGCTGCGCGCAGCGACAATCCGCCTGAGCAAAAAAGCACCTGCCTCTGGCCGCGTTTCTGAATTCATAGAAGTGCCGTAATGATCGACTCCCAGCGCTATCCGCGCCTCGCCCGCATCGACACCCCGGCCGATTTGCGCAAATTCGACGAGCGCGAATTGCCCGAGGTCGCACGCGAATTGCGCGAGTACCTGATCGAGTCGGTCGCCGGCGCCGGCGGGCATTTCGGCGCGGGCCTTGGCGTCGTCGAACTGACGGTCGCGCTGCACTACCTGTACGACACGCCGGAGGACCGCCTCGTCTGGGACGTCGGCCACCAGTGCTATCCGCACAAGATCCTGACCGGCCGCCGCGACCGCATCGGAACGATCAAGCAGAAGGATGGGCTCGCGCCGTTTCCGCGCCGCGACGAAAGCGAATACGACACGTTCGGGGTCGGCCACTCGTCGACGTCGATCTCCGCTGCGCTCGGCATGGCGCTCGCCGCGCAACGCAAGGGTGATGCGCGCAAGGTCGTCGCTATCATCGGCGACGGCGGCCTCACCGGCGGCATGGCCTACGAGGCGCTGCATCACGGCGGCGATCTCGATCCCGACCTGCTGGTGATTCTCAACGACAACCAGATGTCGATCAGCGAGAACGTCGGCGCGTTGCCTAAGATGCTTGCGCGGCTGATGACGAGCCGGCGCTTGAATGCATTGCGCGAAGGCGCGAAGCGCCACCTGCGGCGCGATGGTTTCCTCTGGCGTTTCCTCAAGCGCTGGGAGGAACACTTGAAGGGCATGTTCGTCCCTTCCACGCTGTTCGAGGAGTTCAACTTCCATTACTTCGGTCCGATCGACGGCCACGACCTGCCGATGCTGCTGCATTCGCTGGAAACGCTGAAAGGACTCAAGGGCCCGCAGCTGCTGCACATCATCACGACCAAGGGCAAGGGCTATGCGCCCGCGGAAGCGCAGCAGATCGAATACCACGCCGTCGGTCCGTTCGATCCGGTCAAGGGCCTGGCGAAGAAGGGGCCCGGCAAGATCACCTACACCGAAGTCTTCGGCAATTGGCTGTGCGACATGGCCGCGCACGACGCGCGACTGTACGGCATCACGCCGGCGATGCGCGAAGGTTCCGGCCTCGTGCGCTTTTCGAAGGAATTCCCGCAACGCTACTTCGACGTCGGCATCGCCGAGCAGCACGCCGTAACGCTTGCCGCCGGCATGGCCTGCGAAGGCGCAAAGCCCGTCGTCGCGATTTATTCGACCTTCCTGCAACGTGGCTACGATCAGCTGATCCACGATGTCGCGATCCAGAATCTCGACGTCACGTTCGCGATCGATCGCGGCGGCGTCGTCGGACCCGACGGCGCCACGCACGCCGGCAGCTTCGATCTGACCTATCTGCGCTGCATCCCGAACATGCTCGTAGCGGCGCCGGCCGACGAGAACGAATGCCGGCAGTTGCTGACGACGGCATTCCAGCACGGCGGTCCCGCAGCGGTCCGCTATCCGCGCGGCACCGGGCTCGGCGCGAAGATCGAAACGGAGCTCAAGGCCCTGCCGATCGGCAAGGCCGAAATCCGCAGCCGCGGCGCCGCCATTGCGATACTCGCGTTCGGCAGTCCGCTGGCGGCGGCGATGGATGCCGGCGCTGAACTCGGCGCAACCGTCGTCAACATGCGCTTCGTCAAGCCGCTCGACGAGGCACTCGTTCTGGAACTGGCGCGCACGCACGCCGCACTCGTCACGGTCGAGGACAACGCGATCGCGGGCGGCGCTGGCAGCGCGGTCGCCGAGTTGCTGGCCGAAAAAGACCTGCAAGTCCCGCTGCTTCAGCTTGGACTGCCGGACGCGTTCCTCGAGCACGCGAGCCGCGAACAACTGCTGGGCGAAGCCGGCATCGACGCAGCCGGCATACGCCGGGCAATCCTGGGGCGCTGGCCGCAATTCGCGCCGAAGCCGGTCATCGAGGTTCGCAGCGCCGTCTGAGCGGTGCGCGACGAGACGCAGCGCTGCGTTCGCGCGTCGCGTTGTCCGCAATTGGCCAGCGCCTGGCCTGAAGACGCCTTATCCGGAACGCAGCAACGCGCTAGTCTGCGCTCGTTCAACACTATACGAGCACCCGATGAGTCATCGCGTCCAATTCGACTTCGAAATCGACTTCAGCAACGGCGGCGGCATCCAGGGCCGTGACTTCCGCCTCGACATCGCCAGCGATGATATTTCCGATCGCGAGCTGGCTGACTATCTGGTCGCCGACATGCGCCTGCTCATGGTCGGCGCGGCGCGCATCCACAACAAGCGGATCATCGTCGAACCGCACAAGCGCAAGGCGATCGACGTGCCTGCGGCCGCGGACCGTTATGTTGACCTGAGTCATGTCATAGAAGACGGCACTGTCTCGCATCGCGGATTGCCGGCACCGATCATCTGCGACTATCTGAGCCGCGAGGCTTCGCGAACCCGCTACGCGCCGGGCACCGAATTCCATATCGCGAAAATCGAGATGGTCGCGAACACCGGAACGTACGTCGATTGCCCGTTCCATCGCTTTGCCGACGGCCGCGACTTCTCGCAGATCGGCATCGAGCAATTTGCCGATATCGACGCCATCGTCGTGCGCGCCGAACAGCGGGATTCGCCGGCAGTCGGCGTCGAGTGTTTCCGCGGCCTGGAAATCCGCAACCGGGCAGTGCTCGTGCACACCGGCTGGGATCGGCATTGGAACACGCAGGCGTATCTCGGCGAGCACCCGTTCCTGACCGAAGACGCCGCGACGTATTTGCGCGATTGCGGCGTCAAGCTCGTGGGAATCGATTCGATGAACATCGACGACACGCGCGGCAACACGCGCCCGGTGCATTCGGCCTTGCTCGGCGCCGGAATCCTGATCGCCGAACACCTGTGCAACCTGTCGGCAGTGCCGGACGACGGCTTTGCGTTCAGCGCGATCCCGCCCAAATTCAAGGGCGTCGGCACGTTTCCGGTGCGCGCCATGGCGCGTCTGCGCTAGCCAGTGCCGGCACACGCGCCGACGAGTCGCCGACAGGATCGGCAATCCGGGCACGGTCGAGCGTACCGCGCGCGCCCGGCAAACGTCGAGGCTTGCGCTGCGCCGCGTCAGGCAGGCGTGCGCCCGCCGCTGACGCGCTCGCGCTGTTCGAGGTCGAGCGCGGTAAAGGTCTCGACGAATCCGTTTTGCGCGAGAAGGTCGCGTGCAGCGCTACCTTGATCGTGGCCGTGCTCGAACAGCAGCCAGCCGTGCGGCTGCAGGTGCGCCGGCGCCGCCGCGACTATCGAGCGGATCGCATCGAGGCCATCGGCGCCGGACGCAAGCGCCGCGCGCGGCTCGAAACACAGATCACCCTGCTGCAGGTGGGCATCGGTCTGAGCGATGTAAGGCGGATTCGACACGATCAGATCGTAGCGTCGCCCGTCAAGCGCTGCGCACCAGTCGCCTTGCGCAAAACCGACATTGCCTATGCCGAGACGCCCGGCGTTCGTTCGCGCGACAGCAAGCGCCGCCATGCTCGTATCGGTCGCAAGCACGCGCGCCTGTGGACGCTCGCAGGCAATCGCCAGGGCGATCGCCCCGGAGCCGGTACCCAGATCGACAATATCCACTTGTACATTTTGTGCAATTCGCCGCAGCGCCAGCTCGACCAGCAGTTCGGTCTCCGGTCGCGGAATCAGCACATTCGCGTCGACCTCGAGTTCGAGCGACCAGAATTCGCGCCGGCCGACGATGTACGCGATCGGCTCGCCGGACGCGCGGCGCATCAGCAGCGCGTGGAAGCGCAGTGCCCCATCGACTGCCAGCGCATCGTCGGCATGCGCGTAGAGCCATGCCCGATCCTTGCCGAGCGCATGCCCTAGCAGCAACTCGACTTCACGCGCCGACTCGTCACCACCCAACTCGGCCGAGGCGGCGGCGAGCAAACCCCGCGCCGTGATCGCCGGGGCGGTCATGTTGCCGGCGCCGCCGGGCTTTCTTCGACTGCGTCCGGGGCAACCGCCTCGATTGTCGGTTTGATGCGCGAGCGCCAGTAACCATCGCGTGTCCAGGCCGCGAAGGCATCACGCAACCAGCCGATCAGCGCGTTCGCCAGCCACAGCGCCCAGGCCAGCATCAGCACTTTGTATACCCACAGCGGAAGGCTGATTGCACTGGCTTGCGGCAGGGCGTCGGCCGTTCGATCGGTGAACCAATGCAGCGACTGCGTGTAAGAACCGTTTCCGGTGACGTGCATGTCGGGCTGGCCGAGCAAGCCCTGCGGTATTGCCGAAACCAGGCAGATGACGGCCACGAGTGTCAGCAGCGCCAGCAGGACCTGGAGAAGGTTGAATTGCCAGCGCACCTGCGGCAGTGCGCCGGGCCGGAGCCCAAGTGCCTCGGAGGCCATGGATGGCCGAGAGAGGCCGCGCCAGTCGAATGCAAAGAGCCAGGCGACGACGATGAGCAGCGCGATCCAGGAGAACGTCGAGAAGCCCAGGCCCAGCAGCAACCAGTCGTGCAGCTTCAGGCGTGTGCGCCGCGTACGCGTCAGCGCAAAGGCAAGCGCAATCATGACGATCAATTCACCCCAGTACAGCACGGCCGGCCCGACTGGAGGACCCAACGTCGCGAGCAGCCAGCGATCGGCCGGCAACTGCATCGTCAGCGCAACATTGGCCGCAGGCAATCCGAGCGCGACCGTGGGCGCGCGCGCGCTGAATCCGGCCGCCGTCGCGTCGCGGAACCGCACCTCGTAGCGTTGCGATCCCGGCACGACCGGCAGGCTCAACTTGCCATCGAGCAGGCGCAGGTTCAGCGCCACGCCGTCGCGACTGACGCCGAGCAGTTCGATGTCCTTCGGCAACGTGACGACCTGATCGCCGCCCTGGCTTGCGCGCAGCGTCAGGCCCAATGCATGCGTCGATG